>JAFARM010000253.1 GCA_019245455.1 Sphingomonadaceae bacterium
CAGGGATGCGCTGCTCGAGGCGTGGGCGGCGCGGGATGCGGCGGGCGAACCGCACTGAGTGTCATCCCCGCGCAAGCGGGGACCCATCTCCGCAAGCCTCGGGAGATGGGTCCCCGCTTTCGCGGGGATGACAGGTAGAGAAGAGGGACGACGATGGCCACGAAGACCGCGCCGACTGCCGCCGCCGCCGACGGGTCCGCAGCGCCGACCGCTGCGCCGCGTCCCGCCGCCACCGGCCGCCTCGCCGGCAAGGTCGCGCTCGTGACCGGCGCGGCGGGCAACCTCGGCGGGGAGATCGCGCGGCATTATCTGAGCGAGGGCGCTACGGTCGTCTTCACCGGCCGCACCCAGGCGAGGATCGACGCCGCCATGGCCGCCGCGCTCGCCGACACGGGGGCGGAGGCGGAGCGGGCGAGTGCCGTCGCGATGGATGGGGCAGATGCTGCGTCGTGCCGCGCGGGCATGGCGGAGATCGTCAGGCGCCACGGCCGGCTCGACATCCTGGTCAACAACGCCGGCTCGGCCGGGCCGAAGCAGCCCTTGGAGCGCCTGCCGCTGTCCGCCGCCGACCTCGCCGAGCTGAAGGCCGCCGGCGGCACCGACACCGAGACGGTCGGCGACGCCGCGCGCAACATCCTGGGCGTCAGCTGGAACATGGTCCGCGCCGCCGTGCCGGTGCTCGCCGAGGGCGCGTCGATCATCAACGTCTCGACGATCTTCAGCCGCACGCATTATTACGGCCGCACCGCCTACACCGTGCCCAAGGCGGCATTAAACGCCCTGTCGCGCGAGCTGAGCCTCGAGCTCGGGCCGCGCGGTATCCGCGTCAACCTTGTCTTCCCGGGCCCGATCGCGTCGGAGCGCATCCGCACCGTCTTCGCCGCGATGGATACGATGCGCGGCGACGACCCCGGCACGACGGCGGGACAGTTCTTCGACCTGATGAGCTTCGAGCGCTCGGTCGACGGCGCGCCGCGGGCCAAGACCTTCCCGACGCCGCGCGACATCGCGCTGACCTGCGTCTTCCTCGGCTCCGACGACAGCGCCGCGTTCAACGGCCACGACTTCGAGGTGACGCACGGCATGACCGTGCGCAAGGAGAGCCGCTCGACCTATCTTGAGCGCCCGACGATGCGCTCGATCGATGGCGTGGGCTTGGGCATCGTCGTCGTCGCCGGCAGCGAGGTCGATGACGCGGTGGCGGTCGCCCGCGTCCAGGCCGACGCCGGGGCCGAGGTGCTGATCGGCTGCAACACCGCGGCCGATGTCGCTGCCGCCGAAGCACAGGTCGCCGGCGCACCGCGCATCCGCGTCGCCCACTTCCCGCGCGACGACCACGACGTCATGGACGCCGCGCTCGCCGCCTTCACCGACGCGGCGGTGCCGGTGACCGGCGCGATCATCCTGCCCGCCTTCGGTCCCGACCGCTTCACCGGCACGCTCGCCGACGCCGACGACGCCGCGGTCGACGCCTTCGTCGACGGGGAGCTGGTCGGCTCTGTCGCCGTCGCGCGGACGCTCAGCCGCTACTGGTCGCGCCACGACAGCTTGGTCCACGATCCGCGCTTCATCTTCATGGGCAACGCGTCCGACGGGCGCGGCGATATCTGGGCCAACTTCCACCGGGCGATGGTCGAGCAGCTGGTCCGCGTCTGGCGCGACGAGAGCGAGGTCGACGTGGCGCACGGTCGGCGGCGGCAGCTGGAATGGGGCAACGCCATCGTCCGCTTCGCCAACACGGAAGCTGAGAACCTGCCCTTCGCGGCGGGGCAGGCGGCGCGGACGCTCTTGAAGGAGCGCAAGATCCATTCGGTCAACCTCTACCTGCCGCCCAGCATCGGCGAAGCGACCGGCGCGCGGCGGGCGATGGTCGGGTTCAGCGAGAACATCACCGGCCTCCACCTCGGCAAGGTGGCGCTGATCACCGGCGGCTCGGCCGGCATCGGCGGGCAGGTGGCGCGGCTGCTGGCGCTCGCCGGAGCCAAGGTGATGATCGTCGCCCGGCGCGAGGGCGAGCTGGCGACGATGCGCGCGCGGATCGTCGGCGAGCTGGAGGATGTCGGCTTCTCCGGCGTCGAGCGGCGCGTGCGGACCCTCTCCGGCGTCGACGTCGGCGATTTCGTCAGCCTCGACCGCGCCGTCGACGAGACGCTGAAGGCGTTCGGCCGCATCGACTATCTGATCAACAACGCCGGCGTGTCGGGGGCCGAGGAGATGGTCGTCGACATGGACGTCGAGGCGTGGCGCTACACGCTGAACGCCAACCTCATCTCCAACTACGCTTTGATGCACCGCATCGTGCCGTTGATGAAGGCGCAGGGCAGCGGCTATATCCTCAACGTTTCCAGCTACTTCGGCGGTGAGAAGTACCTTGCCGTCGCCTACCCGAACCGCGCCGACTATGCCGTGTCGAAGTCCGGGCAGCGGGCGATGGCCGAGACGATGGGCCGCTTCCTGGGGCCCGAGATCCAGATCAACGCCATCGCGCCGGGCCCAGTCGACGGCGACCGTTTGTCGGGCAAGGACGGCAAGGCCGGGCTGTTCGACCGCCGCGGCAAATTGATCCTTGAGAACAAGCGGCTGAACGCGGTCCACGCCGCCACCGTCAAGGCGGTGCGCCGCGGCGTCCGCGTCGAGGCGGTGCTGACGCGGCTGGCGCGGAACGACATCGCGCGGATGGCGCACGACACGGCGAACCCGCGCGAGCTGCGCGACCTGGCGCTCGAGGCGGCGCGGAGCGGCACCGACGATTCGACCTGGGGCCGCTTCCTGATGACCGAGAGCATGGCGACGCGGCTGTCGGCGCGGCTGCGGCTGGGCGGCTACTACCTCGACGCGCCGCTGCTCGCCGGACGGCCCGACGGCGGCTGGCTGCTGCGGACGCCGCCCGACGACGTGCCCTTCCTGCCGCGCGCGGCGATCGCGGCGGAGGCGGCCAAGGTCGGCAAGGGCGTGCTGTCGCAGCTCCACCTCGGGCGGATGCCGACCGAGCACGACGTGGCGCAGGCAACCGTGTTCTTCCTCGCCGACCGCGCGGTCAGCGGCGAGACGTTCATGCCGTCGGGCGGCCTCAACGTCGAGCGCTCGACGACCGAGCGCGAGCTGTTCGGCAGCCCCAAGCAGGAGCGCTTGGACCAGATGCGCGGCCGCACCGTGTGGCTGATCGGCGAGCATCTCGTCGACCACCTCGCGGAAGCCGCGCGCGCCTTCGTCGAGGAGTGCCACGTCGCCAAGGTGGTGCTGATCACGCGGAGCGAGGCGGCGGCGGCGGCGATCACGGCCCAGCTCGAGGATCTACCGCCGGGGCACATCGTCACGCAGCGCTGCGACGGCGACATTGAGCCGTGCCTCGACGCCGTGCGCACCGTCTGGGGGCCGCCGACGACGATCGTGTCGACACCGTTCGCGCCGCTGCCCGACGCGCTGTTCGAGCCCGCCGGCGCGCTGACGCCGCTGGCGTTCGCGGCGGCGATCGAGGGCAACCTGACCCACCACTTCCGCGTCGCGCGCAAGGCGTCGCTGGTCGACCAGACGCAGCTCGTGCTGGTCTCCCCCGACGTCGCCGAGGGGCAGGCGGGGCCGGCCTTCGCGCTGGCCAATTTCTTCAAGACGACGCTCCACGCGTTCACGGCGACGGTGGCGGTCGAGAACGAGCGGCTGGTCCACGAGGTACCGGTCAACCAGGTCAACCTGACGCGCCGCGTTCGCTCCGAGGAGCCGCGCAACCTCGAGGAGCATCTGGAGGAGGTCAAGCGCTTCGCCCGCGCCGTGCTGCTGGCGGGCGCGCCGCTGCCCGACGCCGAGGACAGCCGCTACCGCGCGCGCATCTACCGCGGCACGTCGATCACCGTTTAGGGGGGCGGGCGTCACGCTGGCGCAGGCCAGCATCCAGGTGCGTGCACGACGGCGGACCGACGCCTTGGCGCAACCGTGGATGCTGGCCTGCGCCAGCATGACTCGTGGGGGAATGTCGCGCCTAAGCCCGGATGCTGGAGGGCGCGCCGTTGTCCGACGCCGAGGACAGCCGCTACCGCGCGCGCACCTATCGCGGCACGTCGATCTTAGAGCTCGGCGTCATGCTGGCGCAGGCCAGCATCCACGTCCGCGCCAGGGTGCCGGCCGACCGTCGCGCACGACCGTGGATGCTGGCCTTCGCCAGCAGGACTCGCGCTTTGAAAAAGCTATGGCCAAACCTCGCGCTGCGCGGCAAACCAGCCTTAAATCACAACGCTTGGAGAGTACCGCCGATGCCGCGCGTCCTGATTGCCGCCACCCTCGCCGTGGCCGCCGCACCTGCGCTCGCCGCGCCGCAGCCCGACCAGATCGTCGTCTTCGGCGACAGCCTGGTCGACGCCGGCAACGTCTATCTCGCCACCGGCGGGGCGACGCCGTCGGCGGCGCAGGGATACTTCGCCGGCCGCTTCACCAACGGGCCGGATTATACCGACCTGCTCAACCCGCGGCTGTTCGGGCACCTGTCGACGGCGGCGCTCGCCGGCGGCAACAATTATGCCTTCGGCGGCGCGTCGATCGTCACCAGCAACTACGCCGTGCCCAACCTGACGACGCAGCTCGGGCTGTACGCGGCGGGCAGCGCCCTGTTCGGCCTGACGCCGAAGACGGTCGATCCCAAGGCGCTCTACGTCATCAACCTGGGTGGCAACGACGTCTTTGCCGAGGACAGCGGCACCATTCCGGCGGCGAGCATCCCGGCCTATGACGCGACGGCGGCGGCGACGCTCGCCGGGGCGGTGCAAACGCTGGCCAACCTCGGCGCGACGCGGGTGCTCGTCACCGGCGTTCCCGTCGCCGACGCCAACGGGCTCGCGCTCGACGCCGCGGTCCAGTCGGCGCTCAACGGCCTGACGTTGCCGAACACCGCGCTGTATCGCTTCAGCTATCTGAACTTCTTCGCCGCGCTCGCCGCCGATCCGGCGAAGTTCGGCGTCGCCCCGTTCACCCATCTGCCGTCGGACGGCTGCTTCAGCCACCTTGCGCCGCCCGCGACGGCCGACTGCAGCGGCTATTTCTCGGTCGACGGCACCCATCCGATCGCGCCGATCCAGGCGGCGATCTTCCGCGAGGTCGCGCACGACACCGGCATCGGCACCGTTCCCGAGCCCGCCGCCTGGGCGCTGATGGTCGCCGGCTTCGGCCTGATCGGCACCGCCGTCCGCCGCCGCGCGGCGGTCGTCGCGGCGTGATCGCGCCGATCGTCCTGATCGCCGCCGCGGCAGCGCCCACCGTCCTGCCCGGCGGCACGGCGGTGATCGAGCGGCAGGCCGGCAGCGGCCCCGCGGCGACGCCCGGGCAGACGGTGACGGTCGATTACACCGGCTGGCTCGACGCCGGCGGTGGACGGCACGGCACGCAGTTCGATTCGTCGATTGGCCGCGGCCCGTTCACCTTCGTCCTTGGTGCCGGCCAAGTCATTCCCGGTTGGGACGAAGGCGTCGCGGGGATGAAGGTTGGGGGCAAGCGCACGCTGCTGATCCCGGCGGCGCAGGGCTACGGCGACCGTAGCGCGGGCGAGGATATCCCGCCGGGCGCGGCGCTGGTGTTCGACGTCGCGCTGCTGGCCGTCGCGCCTTAGCGCGGGGCTTTGCCGCACGCGGCGGCGCTGGTAGCGAGGAGCGCGACGCCGCGCGCGACGGCGACCGAGGGGGAGACCACCGTGCCGCCAGCCGATCCGTCCACCCCGCCGGCCGGCCGCGAGCCACCGGTCGGCGGCACCTATGCCAAGTACGTCCTGGCGCTGCTGACGCTGGTCTATGCGATCAACTTCATCGACCGGCAGATCCTGTCGATCCTGGCCGAGGACATCAAGCGCGACCTGCACCTGACGGACGCGCAGCTCGGCTTCCTTTACGGCACCGCCTTCGCCGTGTTCTACGCGCTGTTCGGCATCCCGCTCGGACGGTTGGCCGACAACTGGTTTCGCGTCCGGCTGCTCAGCCTCGGGCTCGCCGTCTGGTCGGCGATGACCGTCCTGTCGGGGC
>JAFARM010000297.1 GCA_019245455.1 Sphingomonadaceae bacterium
GCGGCGACCTCGTCGAGGTGATCGGCCCCGCCGGCCCGGTCGCGCGCGGGCTGATCGCCTACGACGCCGCCGACGCGGCGCGGATCGCCGGCACGCGCGGCGAGGCGCAGGCGGCGATCCTCGGCTACGCGCCGCGCGCGGCGCTGATCCACCGCGACCAGCTGGTGCTGCTGTGAGCGGGGGCGTGGAGATGACGGCTGGCACGACGAGCGCCGACACCTCGCCCGAAGCCGTGATGGCGACGATGACGCGCGCCGCACGGACGGCGGCGGCGGTGCTGGCGCAGGCGCCGACCGCGGCCAAGGCGGCGGCGATCCGCGCGGCGGCGGCGGCGATCCGTCGCCAGGCGGAGGCGATCCTGGCGGCGAATGCGGCCGACATGGCGGCGGCGGACGGATTGACCCCGGCGCTGAAGGATCGGCTGCTGCTGACCCCGGCGCGGGTCGAGGCGATGGCCGCCGGGCTCGCCGCAATCGCCGCCCTGCCCGACCCCGTCGGCGCGGTGATCGCCGCGTGGACGACGCCGAACGGGCTCGCCTTCGAGCGCGTGCGCGTGCCGCTGGGCGTCGTCGGCATCGTCTACGAGAGCCGGCCCAACGTCACCGCCGACGCCGGCGCGCTCGCCGTGATGGCGGGCAACGCCGTCATCCTGCGCGGCGGCAGCGAGGCGGCGGCGTCGAACGCGGCGATCCACGCCTGCCTTGTCGAGGGGCTGGCCGCCGCCGGCCTGCCCACGGACGCGGTCCAGCGCGTGACCTGCCGCGACCGGGCGATGGTCACGGCCATGCTCACGGCCGCCGGGGGCATCGACGTGCTGATCCCGCGCGGCGGCAAGGGGCTGGTGGCGCACGTGCTGGAGCACGCGCGGGTCCCGGTGCTCGCCCACCTCGATGGCAACAACCACGTCTATGTCGACGCCGCGGCCGACCCGGCGATGGCACAAGCCGTTGTTCTCGATGCGAAAATGCGGCGGACGGGAGTCTGCGGGGCGATGGAGACGTTGCTCGTCGACCGCGCCTATCCGGCCAAGGCGGCGCTGCTGACGGCGCTGCTCGACGCCGGCTGCGAAGTCCGCGCGGACGCCGCCCTGCTTCCCCTCGACCTGCGCCTGGTCCCGGCACAACCCCTTGATTGGGATACCGAATACCTGGACGCCGTATGTGCCGCCGCCGAAGTCGACGGCGTCGCCGGCGCGATTTCGCACATCGCGGGTCACGGCAGCCACCACACCGACGCCGTCGTCACCGCCGATCTCCTTGTCGCAGAACGCTTTATCGCCGAGGTCGATTCGGCGATCGTCCTCCACAACGCCTCGACCCAGTTCGCCGACGGCGGCGAGTTCGGCTTCGGCGGCGAGATCGGCATCGCCACCGGCCGCCTCCACGCCCGCGGCCCGGTGGCGCTCGAGGGTCTGACGACGTACAAGAACGTTGTGCGGGGCACGGGACAGGTGCGAGGCTGACGATGGCGAGCGAAGCGAAGCCGGCGGATGCAGCGGTGGACTGGGACGGCGAGGTCATCGGCGTCAATATCGACGACCCCGATCTCGACGTGATCGCGCTCGGCTTCGCCAGCCGCGCCGAGTTCGACGCCTTCATTCAGGAAGGGCTGGACGACATCGCGGCAGGCCGGGTCGTCTCGCACGAAATCGTGAAGGCCGATATCGCAGCGATGCGGGCCGAACTCGGTCGCCGGTGAGGCACGCCGCCTGGTCGGCAGCATCGCGACGCGATCTGCGCCGTGCGTTCGACTACTACAAGGTGCTCGATGCCGACCTCGCGCTGCGGATCGTCGAGACGATCGAGGCCAAGGGCGACTGGCTCGCCGAGTTTCCGTTTACCGGCAGCCCGCTTCGAGGTCGGCTGCGGAAGTCGCTTGTCGCTGGTACGCCCTATCTGATCGTCTATCGCCCTGCCTCAACGGGCATCATCGTCGGTCGCGTCTTCCACGCCAAGCAGAACTGGCGATGACCGCCATCGGCCTCCTCGGCGGGTCGTTCAACCCCGCCCACGCCGGGCACCGGCACATCAGCGTCGAGGCGATCCGCCGCCTCGGCCTCGACGAGGTGTGGTGGCTGGTCAGCCCGCAGAACCCGCTGAAGGCTGCCGAGGGCATGGCCCCGCTCGCCGCCCGGGTCGCCGCCGCCGCCGCGGTCGCGCGCCACCGGCACATCCACGTCACCGATCTCGAGCTCCACCTCGGCACGCGCTTCGCCGTCGATACCGTCGCGGCGCTGCAGCGGCGCTATCCCAAGGTCCGCTTCATCTGGCTGATGGGGGCCGACAACCTAGCGCAGTTCCATCACTGGTCGCGCTGGCGACGGCTCGCCGCGCGGGTGCCGATTGCGGTTCTCGCCCGTCCGGGCTATATGGAGCGGGCCCTGACCGCGCCGGCGATGGCGTGGTTCGGGCGTCGGCGGCACGCGTCGGCTGCGGCCGGGCGATGGCGCGAATGGAGGCTTCCGGCGATCGTCGTTCTCGACATCCGCATGAGCCCGCTGTCGGCGACAGCGATCCGGCGCGCCGACCCCGACTGGGCCACGCGCCCGCTCCCTTCGACGATGACGAGGAACCCGCTTTGGCCCTGAGCCCCGCCGTGCGCCCCGCCCCCCGCCCGGTCGCCACCGACGATCCGCAGGTCGCGGCGCTCCACGCCATGGTGCTGGCGACCTTGGACGACGACCAGGCAGTCGAGGTCGTGTCCATCCCCTTGGCTGGCAAGACGACGATCGCCGACCACATGGTCATCGCCAGCGGCCGCTCGACGCGTCAGGTGGCGAGTCTTGCGACCAAGATCGCCGAGCGCGCCAAGACCGAGCTTCACCGCGGCGCGCGGATCGAAGGGCTGCCGGCGGCCGACTGGGTGCTGATCGACCTGGGCGACGTCATCGTCCATTTGTTCCGCCCCGAGGTGCGCAGCTTCTACAACCTGGAGAAGATGTGGGCCTTCGACGGGCCGAGCGGATCGACCGGGCCCGGCCGCGCGCCGCCGAAGGTCGAGCCGGTCGCCGTCGGGCACGACCCCATCGAGGCCGCGCCGGTCGATCCGGTCGCCGAGGACATCGACCCGGCGCTGCTCGGCGACGGGGAATAGTCGAGCAAAAAGAAAGCGCTGTCCTACACGCGCCGCGGCGGCCTAGGCTTGCGGCGATGGTCATCCGTTCCGCCTCTGCTCCCGCCAATCGCGTCCCCGCCACGGGGCGAGCGAGTCGCTTCCGCCCGACGCGCCAAGAGCGTGCGCGTGTGAACTTCGTGAACTTCCGCAGGCCGCGCGAGGCGTGACGATGCGCCTCCACATCGTCGCGCACGGGCGAATCGGGCGCGGGCTGGAGGCGGCGCTGACCGACCGATACCTCGCGCGCATCGCCTGGCCGGTCGCCGTCACCGAGCTGTCCGATGCCGGCGCGGGCAAGGTCCCCGACCTGCCGACGCCGTCGGTAACGGTCCTCCTCGACGAGCGCGGCGACAGCCTGTCCAGCCGCGCGCTCGCCGACCGCCTCGCCCGCTGGCGCGACGACGGGATACGCGAGGCGCGCTTCGTCATCGGCCCGGCCGACGGCCACGGCGACGCGGCCAGGGCCGCCGCGGGCGCGCTGCTGTCGTTCGGCCCGGCGACGTGGCCCCACCTGCTGGTCCGGGCGATGCTCGCCGAGCAGCTGTACCGTGCGACATCGCTGCTGGCCGGTCATCCGTACCACCGGGATGGCTAGCGCCGGGCCGGCTGCTATATTGACCGCGATGCCATCCGAGGAAGTGCCGATGCTTTCCCCCCGCGCCCGCCTGGCGCTGACCGCCAGCCTGCTCGTCCTGCTGCCCGCGCCGACGCTGCAGGCCGCGCCCGAGACCGACACCAACAAGAAGCTCGACGCCTTCATGGACGTCTTCGAGCGCGTCCGCGCCGACTATGTCGACAAGACCGACGACACCAAGCTGATCGAAGGCGCGATCAACGGGATGCTGGCGTCGCTCGACCCGCATTCGAGCTATATGAACGCCCACGACTACCAGACCATGAAGCAGACCACCGACGGCGAATATGGCGGGCTCGGCCTCACCGTCTCGACCGAGGAGGGCGCGGTCAAGGTCGTCGCGCCCACCGACGACACGCCCGCCGCGCGCGCCGGGATCAAGGCCGGCGACTTCATCACCCGGCTCGACGGCGAGCTGCTCTACGGCACGACCCTGACCGAGGCGGTCGACAAGATGCGCGGGACGCCGGGCACGACGGTCAAGCTGACGGTGATCCGCGAGGGCGCGCCCAAGCCGCTCGAGTTCACGCTGAAGCGCGAGATCATCCAGATCAAGCCGGTCAAGTGGGAGGTCAAGGGCAACGTCGGCGTCATCCGCATCGCCTCGTTCAGCAAGCAGACCGGGCCGATGACGCGTGTCGCCATCGCCGGGATCGAGAAGCAGCTGGGGCCGAAGCTCGCCGGCTTCGTCCTCGACCTGCGCTCGAACCCCGGCGGACTGCTCGACCAGTCGATCGAGGTGTCGGACGCCTTTCTCGACCACGGCGAGGTCGTGTCCCAGCGCGGCCGGACCAAGAACGACATCGAGCGCTACTACGCCAAGGGCGGTGACCTGACCGGCGGCAAGCCGCTCGTCGTCCTGATCGACGAGGGCAGCGCATCGGCCGCCGAGATCGTCGCCGGGGCGCTCCAGGACCAGCGCCGCGCCGTCGTCGTCGGCCAGCGCAGCTTCGGCAAGGGATCGGTGCAGACGCTGATCCCGCTGTCGGCGGACACGGCGCTGCGGCTGACGACGGCACGCTACTACACGCCCTCGGGTCGCAGCGTGCAGGAGAACGGCATCGAGCCCGACATCGTCGTGCCGCAGCTGACCGACCCGCTCGCCGCCGATGCCAGCCGTCCGAAGCTGCGCGAAGCCGATCTCAAGCGCCACCTGATCAACGAGGTCAAGGCGGGCGACAAATTGATCGAGGCCGACGACAAGCCCGACCCCCGCTTCGCCGACACGCCCGAGACGCTGAAGAAGAAGGGCATCACCGATTATCAGCTGACCTATGCGTTGAAGCTGGTCGAGCGCGCCGCAAGCCCGCCCGTGGTGCAGACCGCGGCGCGCTGAGCCGGCACCGGCGGACGTCCGCTTCGTTACGAGCAGGAGGAGGCACCGATGACCGACCGTGTCGAACTGCCCGGAAGCCACCGCGACGCGCCCGCCGCCCCTTGCGCCGGACCGGTCGCGCCGGGCGAGCGCATCACGGTCAGCGTCTACCTGAAGGGCGACGGCGGCGATCCGCTGCTCGACCTGCCGCCGCGGGCAGAGCCGGGGGTGCCGGTGGCGACCCGCCAGGCGCTCGCGGCCGAGCGCCACGCCGCCGCGCACGCCGTCCACGCGCTCACCCGCTACGCCACCGCGCACGGGCTGACCGTCGCCGGTCACGACGCGGCGCGGCGGGTGGTGACGCTGTCCGGGACGGCTGCAGCGCTGTCAGCGGCGTTCGGTGCCTCGCTGGCGCAGTACGACGGGCCGCAGGGGCCGTTCCGCGCGCGCACCGGAGCGCTCACCCTGCCGAGCGGGCTCGCGGGCTCGGTCGCGGCGGTACTGGGCCTCGACCAGCGGCCGGTGGCGACGCCCAAGCTGCAGTTCGCACCGCGCGCGACGAGCGGGTTCCGCCCGAACACCGTCGGCGCGATCTACGGCTTTCCCGCCGGCGCGGCGGCGGGCGCGGGGCAGACGATCGGCATCATCGAACTGGGCGGCGGCTTCCGCGCCAGCGACACGGCGGCGGCGTTCGCGGCGATGGGCCTTGCGGCACCCGAGGTCGTCGCGGTCGGGGTGTCGGGCGGCACCAACGATCCGACGAGCGATCCCAACGCCAATGGCGAGGTCGCGCTCGACATCCAGGTCGCCGGCGGGGTCGCCCCGGGCGCGCGGATCGCCGTCTATTTCGCGCCCAACACGACGCAGGGGTTCGTCGATGCGATCAGCACCGCGGTCCACGACAAGACCAACGCGCCGAGCGTGATCTCGATCAGCTGGGGGTCGGCCGAGGTCAGCTGGACGGCGCAGGCGCTCACCGCGATGCAGGCGGCGCTGAAGGACGCGGCGACGCTCGGCGTGACGGTGTTCGCGGCATCTGGCGACAACCTCGCCAGCGACGGGGTGGACGACGGCGCGGCGCACGTCGATTTTCCCGCCTCGAGCCCCTACGTCGTCGGCTGCGGCGGCACGCGGCTGACCGCAAGCGGCACGGCGCGGCAGGGTGAAGTGGTCTGGAACGCGGGCAGTGGCGGCACCGGCGGCGGGGTCAGCGCCAAATTCGCCCGTCCCGCCTTCCAGGCGCAAGCCAACGTTCCGTCCGGTCCGGCGGGTGGCGGCCGCGGCGTGCCCGACGTCGCCGGCGACGCCGACCCGGCGAGCGGCTATCTGATCGTCGTCGACGGGCAGACGCAGCAGATCGGCGGCACCAGCGCCGTCGCGCCCCTGTGGGCCGGGCTGACCGCGGCGATCAACAGCGCGGCCGGCAAGCCGGTCGGCTTCGCCCTGCCCGTGCTGTACGGCAATGCGCAGCGCTTCAACGACATCACGGAGGGCGACAACAAGGTCGGCAGCGTCGGCTTCGCCGCCGGCCCCGGCTGGGACGCGTGTACCGGACTCGGCACGCCGATCGGCGCGGCGTTG
>JAFARM010000342.1 GCA_019245455.1 Sphingomonadaceae bacterium
GGTGCGTGATGTGGAACTCGCCGAGCAACTGCTCGAGCCGCTCCTGCCGGGCGCGGCGGTTCGGCTCGGCGACTTCGAGCACCGCCATGATGTTCTGCGCCACGGTCATGCCGCGGAAGATCGACGTCTCCTGCGGCAGGTAGCCGAGGCCGAGCGCAGCCCGCCGGTACATCGGCAGGCCGGTGATGTCGTTGCCGTCGAGCAGGATGCGGCCCTGATCCGGCATCGCCAGGCCCATGATCGAATAGAAGCACGTCGTCTTGCCGGCGCCGTTGGGGCCGAGCAGGCCGACGACCTCGCCGCGGCTGACGGTCAGCGACACGTCGCGCAGCACGACGCGCTTGTCGTAGCGCTTGCCGATGGCAACGACTGCCAGTCCTTCGCGGGCCGGTGCCGTCACGTCGGCGTCGCGTTCGATCCCCTCATCGACCAAGAGCGTATCCCGTTATTGGCGCGGAAAATGCATACACAGGCGCAGCACCGAAGGCGAGCGCGGTTGCGTCCACTGCGGTCAGTTGGTCGCGTTCCGCTGCGGCACGACGAAGTGGCCGGTGACGCGGCCGCCGGGTGCCGGCGTCGTGCCGGGCGCGGCGGGACCGGTGCTGCCGCCGTCCAGCCGCGCGCGGCCCGTGTCGAGGTCGATCGCCAGCCGCTGCCCGTGAAGGTCGGAGCCGCCCTTCTGCGTCAGTGTCACGCCGCCGATCAGCGTCACCGTCCGGCGATCGACGGCGTAGATGCCGTAGCGGCCGCTCGCCGTCTCGCTCGGCGTCACCAGATGGACGTTGTTCTGCGCATCGATGCGGTTGATGACGCGGTCGCGGCCGTTCTTCGGCTGGCTGTAGAACGCCGTCACCGAATCGGCATTGAGCTTCATGTCGCCCTGCACGACGCGGACGTCGCCGGTGAACACCGCCTTGCCGTTGGCGTCAAGGACGTCGATCGACTTGGCGTCGACGTCCAACGGCGCGTCGGTGTTGTGGTGACGCAGCGCGCTCTGCGCCGCGGCCGGCGACGCGGCGACGAGCAGGACGAGAACCAGGGCACGCGTCATGCCGACCTCCTGTGTGCAGCGGGAACGATGTGCAGGTGCGCGCCGCCGCCGAGCATGACGCGGCGACCGTCGATATTGCCGCGCAGGCTGTTCGCGCGGAAGGTGCCGAGCGGCAGGCGGCCGCTGACCGGGCGGTCGGTGGCGATCGTGTGGTCGAGCAGGCTGACGCGGACCTCGTCGCCGTCGACCGAATAGCCGTTGGCGCTGTGCATCATCACCGGCCCGGCGACGACGAGCAGGTCGTGGTCGATCTCGTAGCGGCCGCCGGGCGCCGTCACCTGCGCCGGGCCGTCGTGGAGCTGGACATCGGCGGTCAGCGCCCTGAGCTCGATCACCGGCACTGCCGACGACCGCTGCACGGCCCCGGCGGCGTGGATGGTGAACGGCTCGCCCGACGCCGTCATGCCGCGATACTGCGCGGTGTCGGTGCGCAGCCGCTCCCGCGACATCATCACCTTGTCCTTGGACAGCAGGAACGAGAACTCGCGCGCCGAAGTCAGCGGCCAGACAAGGATGGCGATGAGCAGCATCCCCGCCGCCGCCGGCAGCGCCACCTTGACCACGGCGACGGTCCGGTCCCATGCCCCGCCGGGCAGGGCGGCGCGGGCGCGCGCGCCCTGCGCGACATCGCCGGCGCGGCTGGCGATCGCCTGGCTCATGTGTGGGCGAAGATGTCGGTCTCGCCCCAGCCGGCGAGGTCGAGCTCGGCGCGCCACGGCAGGAAGGCGAAGCACGCCTGCGCCACCTCCGTCCGTCCCTCGCGCGCCAGCCGCTCGGTCAGCACGTCGACCGCGCGGTGGAGGAAGCGGACATCGCTCGCGGCGTAATCCTTCTGCGCGTCCGACAGGATCGGCGCGCCCCAATCCGACGACTGCTGCGCCTTCGACACGTCGACCCCGATCGTCTCCTTGAGCAGGTCCTTCAACCCGTGGCGATCGGTATAGGTCCGCACCAGCTTCGACGCGATCTTGGTGCAGAACACCGGGCCGGCGACGATGCCGAGATAGGCCTTCAGCACCGCAAGGTCGAAGCGCGCGAAGTGATAGAGCTTGGTCCGCGCCGGGTCGGTCAGCACCGCCTTCAGCACCGGGGCCGAATAGTCGCGGTCGAAGCGGACGAGGTGTTCGTCGCCGCGGCCGTCGGCCAGCTGCACCAGGCAAAGTCGGTCACGCGCCGGGTTGAGGCCCATCGTCTCGGTGTCGACGGCGATCGGCCCCGGCGCGAAGACGTCGCCGGGCAGGTCGTGATCGTGAAGGTAGACGGTCATACGGCGGGCGCGTAGCAGCGCCGCCGCCGCAAGTCACGCCGCGGTCAGCGGATCACTCCGCCGCCGCGCCGCCGCGTCTGTATCTCGTGATAGCGGCCATAGGCCCAGGCGAGCGCGCTCACCGTGGTGATGACGGTCACCATGAGGAGCGCGGCGAACGTCGGCGCGTGGTCGACGGCGAAGTCGAGAATGGTGTCGATCATTGGCGGTGTGCCCCGATATCCCTGTCGATGGCGACCTTATCGCGCCGAGAGATGAAAAAAACGCCAATGCGCCGTCACGCCGGTGGAACCGCGGCCGACATAAAGCGCTCGCGGCTCGGGCCGATCTGATATAAGGGTGGTAATCGGAGCAGCTTGGCTTTCCTGCACCCGGACCTCCCGGGCGTGGCCGGCGGGACGCCCATAACGACGACGGATTAGCGAAAGACGATTTCGAGATGAGCTTTGACAAACGCGGGCGCGGGCCCGGCCGTGGTGGGTTCGACAAGCGCGAGCGCGGGTTCGACCAGTTCGAGGGTGGCGGCGACCGGTTCGGCGGCGGCGGCGACCGCTTTGGTGGCGGTGGCGACCGCTTTGGCGGCGGCGGCGCGCCGCGCTTCGGCGGCGGGGGTGGTGGCTTCGGCGGACGACCGGGCGGTGGTTTCGGTGGCCCGCGGCGCGACGCGAGCCCCGGCATCAGCCTCGGCACGGCCAAGGGCGTCGTCAAGTTCTTCAACGGCCAGAAGGGCTTCGGCTTCATCGTCCGCGACGACGGCGGCGAGGACGTGTTCGTCCATATCTCGGCGGTCGAGCAGGCCGGCCTGACCGGCCTCGCCGACGGCCAGCCGCTCGAGTTCACCCTGACCGAGCGCAACGGCCGCGTTTCGGCGACCGACCTCGTCATCGAGGGCGAGCCGCTGCCGGTGACCGACCGCGGCCCGCCGCGCGAACCGCGCGGCGGCGGCTTCGGCGGCCGCGACGACGGCCCGCGCGGCGGCGGCTATGGCGGGGCCAGCCGCGAGTTCGGCGGCCCGGCACCGGTTCCCGGTCAGCGGGTCGACGGCACGGTCAAGTTCTTCAACGGCACCAAGGGCTTCGGCTTCATCCAGCGCGAGGACGGCGGCCCCGACGCCTTCGTCCACATCTCGGCCGTCGAGCGCGCCGGCATGAGCGGCCTCGACGAAGGGCAGCGCGTGTCGTTCGAGCTCGAGCTCGACCGCCGCGGCAAGCAGGCCGCGGTCAACCTCGCCCCGCTGTAGCGGCGGGAGCGGGTTCCCCGTCCCTCGGGGGCGGGGCGCCAGCGCCGACGGCGTTGCGCCCCGTCGCCGGTGGCGGCAGGGTGTCGCGACCATCGGCCGAGGGACGATGACACCGCCGTGCGCCACCCCGGCGCACGGCGGTGTCGCGTTTCTAGCGCGCGCGAGCGGCCGCGAGCGTCACGCGCGGGGCGACGGCGCGCTGCTGCCGCGCGACGGCACCGACGAGGCCGAACCCCGCGATCATCAGCAGCCACGCGGCCGGTTCGGGCGCGGCGGGCAACGTCAGCGTGCCGGCGAGGTCGTGCTGCGACAGCAGGTTGGCGCCCGGGTGCAGGTCGAGCGTGCCGATGCCGGTGAAGGTCCCGCTCGCGCCGAGGGACCGCTCGATGCCGCCGGTCACGGTGAAGTGCTGGACGTTGTCGAGCAGCCCCGGCGTCGCCGAGAAGCCGAGCGTGCCGAAATAGGTGCCGGTCAGCGTGTCGCCGCGGGCGAAGGCATAGCTGAAGTGCCCGTTGTCATAGCCGGCCGGCGGCGGCAGCACGATGCAGTGCGTCTGGGTCGTGCCGAAGCTGCCGAAGTTGGAGGTGCCGACGGCATCGTCCGCCGCGCCGAAGCTGACCAGCGCCGCCGGCGGGGCGCACGCCGGGCTCGGCTGGGGCAGGCGCGTCGTATTATGCTCGCTGCCGGTGAAGGCGACGACCGCCGCGCCGGCCGGACCGGCGGTCAGCGCGACGGCCGTAGCCAGCACACAAAATGATCGAATCATGCTAAGCTCCCGTTGGTTGGCGAGTCCCGCTTAGGGAGGCCGCTGCCGATGGCGATGGTGGCGACCTGATGCTTTGCCGATGATTTCCTGTGGTCGGTCACAATCCGGGGACTGTCGGTGAACGCGCCGATGGGCCCGGTCGGCGCGCTGGCGCGGCGCGGTGCGTTCCGGCTGGGCGCGGCGGAGGTGCGGCCCGCGAGCCGCGAACTGTGCGGTGCGAACGGATGCGTCTCGGTCGAGCCGCGGATCATGCAGGTCCTGATCATGCTGGCCGACGCCGGCGGGGCGGTCGTCACCCGCGCCGACCTGATGGCGGCGTGCTGGAACGGGCAGATCGTCGGTGACGACGCGCTCAACCGGTCGTTCAGCGAGATCCGCCGGCTGGCGCGGCAGGTCGCCGATGCCAGCTTCGTCGTCGAGACGATCCCCAAGGTCGGCTATCGGCTGGTCGGCGCACGCGCCGCGCCAGCCGGCGGTCAACGACCAGCGCCACCGCAAGACGATGCAGCTGTTCATCCCGCCGACGGGACCGATGCGCGCCGACCGGCGGTTCATGGACCTAGCCGCCGCGATGGGGCTTGCTGACTATTGGCGGCAGTCGGGGCACGTCGCCGATTTCCTCGTGCGCTAGGCGGCGCGCTCAGGCCCCGGCGACGGCGCAGACGGCGAAGACGAGCAGTCCGGTCGTGCGGTTGCTGCGGAACAGCGCTAGCGCGCGCGCCGGCGAGCGGTCGCCGAGCGCCGCCGCCTGCCAGGCGAGGTGTGCGGCGGCGGGAAGCAGTGCGGCGAGCGTCAGCGCCTCCGGCCGCACCCGCCACAACCCGGCGGCGAGGAGCGCGACCATCGCCGCATAGAAGCCGGCGACCCCCGCCTGCGCCCGCGCGCCCAGCGCCCGCGCGCTCGACTTGATCCCGGCAAGCGCGTCGTCCTCGATGTCCTGCAGCGCGTAGATCGTGTCGTAGCCGAGCGTCCAGGCGACCCCGGCGGCATACAGCAGCAGCATCGCCGCCGACGGTGCGGCGACGGCTACCCACGCGACCGGCACGCCCCAGTTGAAGGTCATCCCGAGCCATGCCTGCGGCCACCAGGTGATCCGCTTCATGAACGGATAGGCGGCGACGAGACCGAGCGAGGCGAGCGCAATCGCCGCCGCCAGCGGGCGCAGCGCGAAGAGCACGGGGAGGGCGGAAAGCGCCAGCACCACCAGCCATATCGCCGCTGCCTTGACCGAAACCGCTCCGCTCGCCACCGGCCGGTCGCGCGTGCGCGCGACCTGCGCGTCGAGGTCGCGGTCGACGATGTCGTTATAAACGCACCCCGCGCCGCGCATCGCGGCCGCGCCGAGCGCGAACAGCGGCAGCAGCCACCAGCGGCTCGCCAGACCCCCGGCGGCAGCCAGCCCCCAGGCGCACGGCCAGAACAGCAGCCAGGTGCCCGCCGGCCGGTCGAACCGGGCGAGGCGGGCGTAGGGCCGGGCGGGTGCCGGCAGCCGGTCGACCCAGCTCGACGGCGCGCGTTCGGCATCGGGTGTGGCGCGGTCGGCGGCTTGGGTTTGCATGGGGCAGGCGGCCTCGCTAGTCGCCGCCCATGAGCGAGGGCAAGCCCGACCTGTCAACCGCCGCGCCGACGGCGGGCCTGTCGACGACGCCGCGCCTGTTCGTCGACGCCGACTTGTCCGCCGGTGGCGAGATCACGCTGCCGCCGCCCGCCAGCCATTATCTGACGCAGGTCATGCGCCGCGCCGCCGGCGACGTCGTCCGCCTGTTCGACGACCGCAGCGGCGAGTGGGCGGCGACCGTGACCGTCCCCCACCGCAAGGCGACCGCGGTCAGGCTCATGCAGCACCTCGGCCCGCGCGAGGCGGTGCCCGACCTGTGGCTGTGCGCTGCGCCGCTGAAGCGCGGGCGGATCGACTGGGTCGCCGAGAAGGCGTGCGAGCTCGGCGTCGCGCGGTTCGTGCCGGTGCTGACGGCGCGGACGGTGATCGACAAGCTCAACCTCGATCGGCTGCGCGCGCACATGGTCGAGGCGGCCGAGCAGTGCGGGCGGACGGCGCTGCCGGCGCTCGCCGAGCCGGTGGCGCTCGGCGCGCTGCTGGCGGCGTGGCAGCCGGAGCGCGCGTTGATTTTCGCCGACGAAACCGGCGGCGCACTGCTGGCGGCGACGCTCGCCGGGGTGCCCGCGCCCGCCGCTATCCTGATCGGCCCCGAGGGCGGCTTCACCCCCGACGAGCGCGCCGCTGTCCGCGCCCTGCCGCAGACCGCCGCCGTCAGCCTGGGGCCGCGCATTCTCCGCGCCGACACCGCCGCGGTGGCGGCGGTGGCGGTGTGGCAGGCGATGGCCGGTCAGGTGGAAGCGTCGGTGAACGCGAACCTCACGGAATAGGCCCTGAGCGCGATGGCGGGTACGACGCGAGCCGCCGCCTTCGCCTTGCCGTCGAAGTCGTGCGCCACGAGGATCCCGCGGACGAGCACCTCCGGCTCCTCGTCGGCAATGTCGCCCATATAGCTGAGTAGTTGCCCGATCGCGGTTCGATCGGCGCGCCCAGCCTTCAACTCAATCACCACATTTGCCCCGCTGGCGTCGCGAGCGAGGATGTCGATGAAGCCGGAGGCGACCGACCGCTCGACGCCATCATCAATGATCGTGAGAGCGGGGTCGAGTTGCGCGATGTCGCGACGCAGCGACTTCTGCAGGTCGCGCTCAAGACCGATGCGCTCGACGGGCTCCTGCTCGGCGACGGGCGCAGGGCTGATGCTGGGCGGTACAGGCGTTTCTGATCCGCCGTCGAGGAACCGACGATAGAGCCCGACCGCTGACCGGACCGACGCCAGCGTGTTGTACAAATCGCCGCTTATCTTGACCTTGGCCGGGTTCGGTCGTCCGCGTCGGCGGTCATCCGTGCTGTACCGCAGCGAGTCGAGCACGGCGGCGAGCCGATCCGACGCGAAATGAGCGGCCAAGTCTCCGTATGCATCCTCCGCACGCGACGCGTAGGACAGCTGGGTCGCAATGGTGTTTGCGCTGTACTCCTGCGCCTCGAGCCAACGGCGATAGTCTGCGCGCATCAATCCCCCCAGCGACGGCATCGGCACGGCGTATCGTGCGGTGTCGCCCTTGCCAAGCCGAGCGCGATGGGGCGGTATCGGCCTTGGGGAGGCGGGCGATGGCGACGGCGGCGGCAGGGGCGGGCGTACCGAAGCGGCTGATCCTCGTCGCGATGTGCTTCGCCGCGACCTCGATCTGCTACGTCGATCGGGTCAACATCTCGGTCGCGGTGATCCCGATGGCGAGCCGTTTCGGCTGGTCGGCGACGACCAAGGGCGCGGTGCTGACGTCGTTCTTCGTCGGCTATCTGCTGGCGATGCTGCCGACCGGGATGCTGACGGCGCGGCTCGGCGGGCGGCGCGTGCTGGGGGCGGCGCTCGCCGGCTGGTCGCTGGCGACGCTGGCGACGCCGGCGGCGGCGTTCGCCGGGCTGCCGGCGCTGCTTGCCGTCCGGGTGCTGATGGGGACGGCCGAGGCCGCGACGTTCCCGGCGGCGATCGGCCTGTTCGCGCGCTGGCTGCCGGCGGGCGAGCGGTCGCGGGCGGTGGCGCTCAACCTCGGCGGCATTCCGGTCGGTACCGTCGTCGGACTGTCGGCGGCGGGCGCGCTGATCGCCGCCTTCGGCTGGCCGGCGATGTTCGTCGTATTCGGCCTCGCGGGCCTCGCCTTCGCCGGGCTGTGGTTCGTGGTCGTCCGCGACTCGCCCGCCGAGCACCCGCGAGTTGGCGCGGCGGAGGCGGCGCTGCTCGCCGAACAGGCGGCGGCGACCGCACCGGCGGCGGTGCCGTGGCGCGTTCTGTTCGGCAAGCGTGCGTGCTGGGCGATCCTCGTCAACCACTTCGCCAGCAACTGGGTGCTGTACCTGATGCTGACCTGGCTGCCGTCGTACCTGCACGACGCGCGCCACCTCGACGTCGCCAAGGCCGGGCTGACCGCCGTGCTGCCGTGGCTCAGCCTGTTCGTCACGGGGAACGCGGCCGGGCACATCGGCGACGCGCTCGTCGCGCGCGGCGTTTCGCTGCTGACGATCCGGAAGGCGATGCAGGTGGCGGCGCTCGTCGGCAGCGCCGCGGCGCTGCTGCTCGCCGAGCGGGCGACGGGGACGGCGGAGGCGGTCGCGCTGCTGTGCGTCGCGATGGGCTTTCTCGGGCTGGTGTCGGCGGGGTATGCGTCGAACCACCTCGACATTGCCCCGCGCCACGCCGCGCCCCTCTACGCGCTGACCAACACCGCCGGCACGGTGCCGGGGATCGTCGGCGTCTATGTCACCGGCGCGCTGCTCGACGCGACCGGCAACTACGCCGCGACGTTCGCGCTGGCCGCCGGAGTCAACCTCATCGGCGCGCTTATCTGGCTGCTGTGGGCGCGGGCCGACTGCGTCGTCGACTGACTATTCCGCCGCCTCGGCAAAGGCGCGCGGGGCGCGCTGCGGCCCGCGGATCAGCCGGCCCGGCCGCGCGCCGGTCGCCACGCCATCGCGGAACGTCACCACGCCCGACTTGATCGTGTAGCGATAGCCGTCGGCCTTCTGCAGCAGCCGCTTGCCGCCCGCCGGCAGGTCGAAGGCGATGTACGGCTTGTGCAGCCTGAGCGCGGCGAGGTCGATGATGTTGACGTCGGCGACCATCCCCGGTGCCAGCCGGCCGCGGTCGTCGAGGCCGTACATCGCCGCCGTGTCCGCCGTCTGCCGCTTGACCGCGGCGGCGAGGCTCAGCCGGCCGGCGCGCTTGCGGTCGCGCACCCAGTGGGTCAGCATGAACGTCGGCGAGGCGGCGTCGCAGATGACGCCGCAGTGCGCGCCGCCGTCCGACAGGCTGACCACCGTTGCCGGGTGCTCGAGCAGCTCGAGGACGTGGTCGAGGTGGCCGTCGGCATAGTTCAGGATCGGCAGGTAGATGAACCCACGGCCCTCGTCCGCCATCATCGTGTCATAGGCGACCTCGGCCGGATCGCGCCCCTCGCGCTCGGCGATCGCGGCGATGCTCATGTCGGGCGTCGGCTCGTAGTCGGGCGCGTCGCCAAGCGGGAACTGCATCGTCCAGCCGTGCAGCAGCAGGTCGACGAGTGCCGAGTCGTTCTCCGGCCGCTCGGCCGGGTCGGCGAGGAGCTGCGCCTTGAACGCGGGGTCGCGCAGGTGCGCCAGCTGCTCGGGCCAGGGCAGGGCGGCGATCTGCTGCCAGCTCGCGCGCGTGATGAACGGGTGCGCCGTGCCGCGCCAGTTGAGGAGCACGCCGGTGCCGCGCAGCGCGACCTGCGCCGTCACCTTTGCGCCTTCCGCGCGCGCCGCCTCGGTGCGGGCGAGCTGGTCGCGCCAGCCCTCGTCGTCGAGCGGCGACTGGAGCAGGGCGAAGCTGACCGGCATCCCCGTCCTCAGCGACAGGTCCTTCATCCAGGCGAACTCCTCGCCGCACGGATTGAGGTCGCTCGCCATCTCGAACACGCCGTGGCCGGCCCGCACGATGCCTTCGCCGATGCCGAGCAGCTCGGCGCGGTCGGCGTAGGTGCCGGGGACGACGTTGCCGTCGACGGCACGGTGGAGGACGGTGCGGCTAGTCGAGAAGCCGAGCGCGCCGGCCTTCAGCCCCTCCTCGACGATCGTCGCCATGGCGGCGATGTCGTCCGCTGTCGCCGGCTCGTTCGCCGCGCCGCGCTCGCCCATGACATAGGCCCGGACCGCGCCGTGGGGCACGTGGGTGGCGACGTCGACGGTGCGCGGCATCGCCTCCAGCGCGTCGAGATATTGCGGAAAACTCTCCCAGCCCCAGGTCATGCCCTCGGCCAGCGCGGTGCCGGGAATGTCCTCGACGCCCTCCATCAGGCCGATCAGCCACTCGTGCTTGTCGGGCCGGGCCGGGGCGAAACCGACGCCGCAGTTGCCCATGACGATCGAGGTAACGCCGTGCCAGCTCGACGGGCCGAGCTCCGGATCCCAGGTCGCTTGGCCGTCGTAGTGGGTGTGGATGTCGACGAAGCCGGGCGTGACCACCATGCCTTCCGCCGTGATCTCTTCCCGACCCCGGGTGGTCACGGCCCCGAGCGCCGTGATCCGCCCGCCGTCGATGGCGACGTCGCCGACGAACGGCGCGCCGCCGCTGCCATCGACGATCGTTCCGCCGCGAATGACCAGGTCGTGCATGGCCGACTCTCCCAAGGATTTCGCGCGACGCTACCATGGCACTTGACGTTTGCGGAATGGAAAACGAGATTGAACATATGGGGTACAGACGGGTCCTAGCGGCGACGCTGTTGGCGGCGGCCGGACAGGCGGAGGCGGCGATGCATCAGGCGAGCGGCAGGTTCGACGTGGCGATGACGCCGGCCTTGGCCGATCCGGCGTGGCTCGGCCACATGACGATGGCCAAGACCTATCACGGCCCGCTCGCGGCGACCGCGGCGGGCGAGTTCTGGTTGGCGGGCGATCCCAAGTCCGGCTCGGCGGGCTATGTCGCCGCCGAGAAGGTCGAGGGCACGCTCGACGGCCGGCAGGGCAGCTTCGTCCTGATGCACAGCGCGACGATGACCGCGGGCAAGCCGGAGATGCGGGTCTTCGTCGTGCCGGGCTCGGGCACGGGCGCGCTCGCCGGCCTGACGGGCACGCTCGCGATCCGCATCGAGGGTGGGCAGCACTTCTACACGCTCGATTACGACCTGCCCTAAGGCCGCTGCGGTCGATGATCGGAACCGGAGCGGCGCGACGCTTGCCGCGCGGGCACTGTAACGTGAAGCGGGCATAATCTCGGCTTGACTAACGGTAAGCGCCAGCTTACGGTAAGCCATGACTTACGCAGCTCAGGCCCTCGACAGCTTCGCCGCCCTCGGCGACCCGACGCGGCGTGCGATCTTCGAGGAAGTGGCGGCGCGGCCGGCGAGCGTCGGTGCGCTCGCGGCGCGGCTGCCGGTCAGCCGCCCGGCGGTGTCGCAGCACCTGAAGGTCCTCAAGGCGGCCGGGCTGGTGCGCGACGAGCCGGAGGGCACGCGCCGCATCTACCGGCTCGACCTGCGCGGCATCGCCGCCATGCGCGACTGGCTCGACCGCCACTGGGACGGGGCGCTCGACGCCTTCGCCGACTTCGCCGACCGGGAACACGACAGGGAGAACCGCCCGTGAGCATCGCGCCGATCGTCCGCACCGTCACCGTCCGCCAGCCGCCCGACCGCGCCTTCGACCTGTTCACCGCGCGCATCGGCGACTCGTGGCCGCGCCAGCAGTCGCTCGGCCCCGGCGAGCTGGCGAGCGTCAGCCTCGAGCCCCGCGTCGGCGGCCGCTGGCGCGAGCACAAGGTCGACGGCAGCGAGGCGACGTTCGGCGATGTCCTCGCCTGGGAGCCGCCGCACCGGCTGCTCCTCGCCTGGCGCATCGACGCGGCGTTCCAGTACGACCCGGCGCTGACGACCGAGGTCGAGGTGCGTTTCGACGCGATCGACGAGGGAACGAGGGTGACGCTCGAGCACCGCAACCTCGAGCGCTTCGGCAGCGACGCGCCGCGGATCGCCGAGCTGCTCGGCGGCGGCTGGCCGACGACCCTCGCCCACTTCGCCGATTTCACTGCAACCACCGCCTGAAGGGGAGCCCGTCATGTCCGATTTCATCGTCCACGCCATTCCCGGCAGTCCGTTCGCCCGCGCCGTCATGGCGGTGATGGCGGAGAAGGGTGCGCCGTACCGCCTCGCCGCCCTCAAGCCCGGCGAGCACAAGCAGCCGGCGCACCTCGCCCGCCACCCCTTCGGCCGGATGCCGGCGATCGAGCACGGCGACTTCGGCCTGTACGAGACGCAGGCGATCCTGCGCTACATCGACCGGACGTGGCCGACGCCGCCGCTGACCCCGGCCGAGCCGAAGGCGGCGGCGCGGATGGACCAGGCGATGGCGGTCGCCGACTGGTACTTGTTCCCCGGTGTCGCCAGCGTCATCGGCTTCCAGCGCGTCGTCGGTCCGGCGCTGCTCGGGCTGGTCCCCGACGAGGCGGCGTGCGCGGCGGCGATGCCGGCGGCGCACACGGTGTTCGCGGCGCTCGCCGACCTGCTCGGCGACCGGCCGTTCTTCGCCGGCGCGGTGTCGCTCGCCGACTTCCTGCTCGCGGCGCAGATCAACTTCCTTGAGCGGGCGCCGGAGTGGGCGGCGCTGACCGCCGAGCGTGCCGCGCTGCCCCGCTGGCTGGCGCGGATGCAGGCGCGGCCGTCGTTCGCCGCGACGACGTGGGAGCGGGTGGCGGAGCTGGCGGCGGCGGCCTGAGGCGCTCGGGCGGGGGTCGATTGCGCCCCCGCCCGTGCCCCGCTAAGCGCGCGTTCATGAGCAATCACCTGACGGCGTTCGGCGACGACACCCGGATCGAATCGCGCGACCAGCTGGTCGGGGTGTTCGAGCGCGGCTGCAAGCCGGCGGCCGACTGGCGCATCGGCACCGAGCACGAGAAGTTCGTTTACCGCACCGCCGACCACCGCGCGCCGGCATATGACGAGCCGGGCGGCATCCGCGATCTTCTGAAGGGCATGGAAGCGTTCGGCTGGGAGCCGGTCGAAGAGGTCGGGCCCGACGGCACGCCCAACGTCATCGCGCTCAAGGGGGCGGACGGCGCGATCAGCCTCGAACCCGCCGGGCAGTTCGAGCTGTCGGGCGCGCCGCTCGAGACGATCCACCAGACGTGCGCCGAATCGAACCGCCACCTGAAGCAGTGCCGCGAGGTCGGCGACCGGCTCGGCCTCGGCTTCCTCGGCCTCGGCTTCTGGCCCGACAAGACGCGCGCCGAGCTGCCGGTGATGCCCAAGGGGCGCTACGCGATCATGCTGCGCCATATGCCGCGCGTCGGCGGCCTCGGCCTCGACATGATGAAGCGGACCTGCACCATTCAGACCAACCTCGACTATGCGTCCGAGGCGGACATGGTGAAGAAGTTCCGCGTGTCGCTGGCCCTGCAGCCGCTGGCGACCGCGCTGTTCGCCAACTCGCCGTTCACCGAGGGCAAGCCCAACGGCTTCAAGAGCTTCCGCAGCCACATCTGGACCGACACCGACCCGCACCGCACCGGCACGCTGCCGTTCGTGTTCGAGGACGGCTTCGGCTTCGACCGCTACGTCGACTATGCGCTCGATGTGCCGATGTACTTCGTCTACCGCGACGGCACCTACATCGACGCCGCGGGCCTCAGCTTCCGCGATTTCCTCGCCGGGCGGCTGGCGCCGCTCTACGGCGAGACGCCGACGGTGGCCGACTGGAAGGACCATCTGTCGACCGCCTTCCCCGAGGTGCGGATGAAGAGCTACCTCGAGATGCGCGGGGCGGACGGCGGGCGCTGGGACCGCATCTGCGCGCTGCCGGCGCTGTGGGTCGGGCTGCTCTACGACGGCACCGCGCTCGCTGCCGCGTGGGACCTGTGCAAGGGGTGGAGCCCCGCCGACCACGCCCGCCTGCGCGACGAGGTGCCGGCGATGGCGCTGGCCGCGGCCAGCCCGAACGGCGGCACCCTGCAGGACTTGGCGAAAGAGGTCCTGAAGATCGCCGACGCCGGCCTCGCCGCCCGCGCCCGGCTCAACGGGGCAGGGGACAGCGAGCAGGGGTTCCTGGGGCCGCTCCACGAGATCGCGTCGAGCGGCCTGACCAACGCCGACCGGATGCTCGAGGCGTATCACGGCCGCTGGGCCGGCGATGTCGCCGCGGTGTATGCCGAGGAGAGCTATTGAGCTAAGGTGCGCGCCTATGAACGAGCACGTGACGCTGCCATTCCTGACTGCCTACGACACCGACTTCTTCGAGTGGACGCAGGAGCAGGCGGCTCGGCTGCGCGCTGGGCAGTTCGATCATGTCGATCTTGAGAACGTCGCGGAGGAGATCGAAAGCTTGGGGCGGCGGGATCGACGTGAGATCGAAAGTCAGTTGGCCAGACTTATCGTTCATCTGCTCAAGCTGCAGAGCGGTCGAGATCGGCTGCCCCGGGCCGACTGGCAGGATACCGTCAACAGCGCACGGACGGACATCGAACTGGCCTTAGAGGACAGCCCCAGCCTGCGCCGCCGCCTGCCCGAGTTCTTCGTTCGGCAGTGGATTACGGGGCGGCGGCAGGCCGCAGCGGCGCTGGCAAAGTTCGGTGACCAGGCTGGAGCCGACGTGATCGCTGGGCTCGAGGAGCCGCCGTTCACCCTCGCCCAGGTTCTCGACCCCGACTTCTTCCCCGGCGACTGACCGCCCGCCCGCGCACCACTGAAACGCCCGCGCAATCAACCATATCAACCGTTTGCACGTTGCACCCCTGTCCCCATGCGGCAGGAGCCGACCGATGTTCATGCACAACAAGCGCCTGATGTACACCGTCCGCGTCAGCGAGCCGAACCCCGGCCTCGCCGCGATGATGCTCGAACAGTTCGGCGGGGCCGACGGCGAGCTGGCCGCGGCCATGCGCTACTTCACGCAGGGGCTCGGCGAGGACGATCCCGGCCGCAAGGACCTGCTGATGGACATCGCCACCGAGGAGCTCAGCCACCTCGAGGTCATCGGCTCGATCGTCGCCATGCTCAACAAGGGTGCGAAGGCGCAGCTGTCGGAGGGGCAGCTCGAGGAGCACGAGCTCTACTTGACGATCAACCAGCAGGGGGCGAGCCACATCGCCAACCTGCTCTACGGCGGCGTACCGCTGACCAACTCGGCCGGGCTGCCGTGGCGCGCGGAGTATATCGATACGCGCGGCGACCCAACGGTCGACCTGCGCTCGAACATCGCCGCGGAATCGCGCGCCAAGGTGGTCTACGAGCGACTGATCAACATCACCGACGACCCCGGCATCAAGGACGCGCTCGGCTTCCTGATGACCCGCGAGGTCGCCCACCAGAAGTCGTTCGAGAAGGCGCTCTATGCGATCGAGCCGAACTTCCCGCCGGGCAAGCTGCCGGGCGTGCCCGCCTACACCGACAAATACTATAATATGTCGCAGGGGCCGGGCGACGCGAAGGGCCCGTGGAACAGCGGCAGCCAGTGGGAAGTGATCGAGGATCGCGAGGCGCAGATGGCAGTCGATGGCGGCGACGGCACGGCCTCGGTCGGGCTCGGCGGCAGCGATGCCAAGGCGGTGACGAAGCTCGCCGCGCGGACGCTGTCGAACCCGGGCAAGAACCCGGAGACCGGGGCCGACCTTGGTGCCGGACCTGGCGGCGGAGCGATGACCGGCCAGCGCCATCACTGACGGACTACGAGCGGGTGCGAACGGTCGCGCCCGCTCGGGTCTGTTCACCCTCGTCGCGCCGCCGCGTAGAGGGCGATGGCGGCGGCGTTGGAGACGTTCAGGCTCTCCATCGCGCCCGTCATCGGCAGGCGCGCGCGTTCGTCGCAGTGCTCGGCGGTGTTGGCGCGCAGGCCCTCGCCCTCGGCCCCGAGGACAAGTGCCGGCCGCGTGTTGCCAAGCGCCGCTTCGAGCGTCGTCGCCGCCGTGCCGTCGAGGCCGATGCGCCAGAACCCCGCCGCGCCGATCTCGTCGAGCGCGCGGGCGAGGTTGACGACGCGGACCCAGGGCACCGTTTCCAATGCCCCCGACGCCGCCTTGGCGAGCGCCCCCGACTCCGGCGGCGCGTGGCGGTCCTGCGTCACGATCGCCAGCGCGCCGAACGCAACCGCCGAGCGCAGGATCGCGCCGACGTTGTGCGGGTCGGTGACCTGGTCGAGCACGACGAGCGGCCGGCGGTCGTCCTCGCCTGCGGCCAGGACGTCGCCGAGATAGGGGTTGTCGAGCGGCTCGACCTCGAGGACGAAGCCCTGGTGCGGCGCGCCGGCCGGGATCAACCGGCCGAGGTCGGCGGCGTCCCCATACTGGACGGCAAGGCGCGGCGGGATGACGATCTCCTTCGCCGCCTCGTGCGTGACGTGGAGCTTGCGGAAGACGCGTTCGGGGTTGTCGAGCGCGGCGAAGACGGCGTGGCGGCCGTACAAGCGCGGATAGCTGCTCTTCTGCCCGGCGGCGTTCTTCGGATGCGGTCTTCGGCCCATGACGCCACGGCCTTAAGCGATCACGCGCGGCGTTGACAGCCCGCGCGGCTTTCGCCACTAGCCCCGCTTCCCGCCGCCCGTGCGGGAACACGCCGGCACGCCGGAGCGTGGAGAGGTGGCCGAGCGGTCAATGGCAGCAGACTGTAAATCTGCCGGGGCAACCCTACGTTGGTTCAAATCCAACCCTCTCCACCAGCCGGTCAGATGAGGCGGACGCGCACGCCGAGCGGCGGCCCGGCCTCCGCCATGCCCTTGTCGAGCGTCCACACGACGGCACCGCGAGCGGCCGCGATGGCGAGGTGAAGCGCGTCTCCGGCACGGATGGCGGCCTGCCAGCTGTCGGCATAGATCGCGGCGGTGCGGAAGTCGGCCGCGGTGACCGGCACCTTCACGAAACTGTGCATCGTGAACCGCTGGATGGCAGCCGAGTGCGAGGCGCGCTCGTCGGCGGTGATCTGGCCGGTGCGCAGCTTGATCGACAGCGCCGATGACAGCTCCGTCAGCGACCAATCACTGATCATCATCGGCTCGCCACCCTGGGACAGCGCGCGCTGCGCCCTGTCACTGCCCGGCTCGATCGTCAGCGCGGCGATGATCAGCGACGTGTCGAGGTACCGCATCAGTAGCGGTCGCTGTCGCGCATCCAGCGGACGAACTCGCCGGCGCTCTGGGGCTGAAAAGTGGTTCCCGCGGTATGCGCCTGCAACTCTTCAAGGGTGATCGGCTTCTTCGGCGTCACCGGCTCGACCAGGCGCGCGACGGGCTTGCCGCGGCGGGTGATCTCGATCGTCTCGCCGGCCTCGGCGCGGGCGACGAGTTCGCTGAGGCGTGCTTTGGCGTCGGCGAGGCTGACGGCGGCCATGGTGTTGCTCCTGACTAACACATTGGTCATTTAGCACCGTTGCCCCCATCCCGCCACCGCGCGTTGACGCCGCGCCGCCTGCGGTGGCATGAGCCCGCCTCAGCGCGGGTATAGCTCAATGGTAGAGCACTAGCCTTCCAAGCTTGTGATGCGGGTTCGATCCCCGCTACCCGCTCCAGCCGCAGCGCGGCCGAGCCGAGCGAGCACGCGCAAGGCGCGCGCGCAGCACGGCGCGGACTCGCGCAAGGCCGGCCGGCGGGTCGGCGGACCTTCCCCGCCGAACCCGTCCGACGGCGCGGCTCCGCCGCGACGCAGCCGCCGTCGGGCCGCGCCGCCGAACCCGCTTGCTCGGTAAGCTCCCACAACCCCCTTGCTCCGCTCCCCCGCGCCCCGTATATGCGCGCGTCTCGGCACTCGCAGGAGTGTAGCTCAGTTGGTAGAGCATCGGTCTCCAAAACCGAGGGCCGGGGGTTCGAGCCCCTCCACTCCTGACAGCCGGGGCCGGGAATTTCGCCAGCCGCAGGCCCGGTAAAGCGGGTTTCGGCTGGCATTTGGTTTTGAGCAAAGGCGTCCGACGGTTCCATGGCCAAGACTTCCCCTGGCGAGTTCGTGCGGCAGGTCCGCGTCGAGACGGGCAAGATCGCCTGGCCGACGCGCGCCGAGACGGTGCGCATGACGATTATGGTCCTGATCATGACGACGGTGCTGTCGTTGTTCTTCCTGGGCGTCGACCAGGTCAGCGGCCGGCTGGTCAAGGCGCTGCTCTCGCTGGCGGCCGGCTGATGTCGAACCGCTGGTACATCATCCACGCCTATTCGGGCTTCGAGAACAAGGTCCGCGACGCGATCGTCACCGAGGCGGCGCGCAAGGGATTGGACGCCTTCATCGAATCGGTCGAGGT
>JAFARM010000372.1 GCA_019245455.1 Sphingomonadaceae bacterium
TCTTCGCCCGTTAGCGGCGGCTCGTTTCGAGCGTCGAGCGACCCAGCGGGGTGCAGACGGGCGGCGCGCGGCACGGTCAGCGGCGGCCAGCAGAGCGGGAGGCGAAGACGGCGATCTGCTAGGCTCGCGAGGCGTCGAACCTTTGCCGGATCATCGATCTGCACCATCCGGGCGTGACATCGAGCGAACTCGGCGGCAGGCGATTGCCTCCAGCCGGTCGAGAGCCGGTTCGTCGGCGTCGGGCCCAGCGATCGTCGACCTCAAGCGCGACTTTAGCCGTGCGGCCAGGTCCGGCTCGCCATCGGCTGTCCCGTCACCAGCCGTCCCGGCGGCCAGTACCCATCGGTCGCCACTAGCCGCTCGGCCGTGCTTTGCCCTTCAGGCTTGCCCACGATCGGCGTCGCCGACGCTCGGGACAGCGCCGAGGGGGCACCGCGTCGAGCGTCCCTAGCTAGCGTCAGCTGCGGCACGACGCTCGTCCGATCCTATGTGAGGGGTGCAATTCTCGCAGTGGTGCGACATGTTGCGACGGTCGTAGACTAGCCATGTCGCCCCGCCGCGGGCGGCCACTGTCACGCCCGCGACGGCTGGGCGAGCGGCGTGAACTCGCTCTCGCGGCCCGCGATGGTGCGCGCGGGCGACGTCGCTGCCGATTAGCCGGCGCTAGCACAAAGGGGGAACATCCGGTTCCGCGCGTCGGCCAGCCGCCCGCCTAGGCCAGCTGATCACTGGCCATGCTGACAACGCGGAAGTTGCCCGGCACGCGCGGCAGGGCTTCCCAATCGCGCCGCAGGGCGGTCGCGTGGCATCTACGGCATCGCGGCGGCGGGCGGGAGCACGAAAGCACGAGATGGCTGGCCGGGGCGCTCCATCGGGTCCCGTGCGTCGAGCCGGATGACCCCGCCGGGCGTTCATGCACGCCTGTGCAGCCTCGCACGGCCGGCCGCAGTGGCGGCTAGGTGACCACGCCGATCGCCGGCGACGCGGTCACAAGTGCGTACCGGCGCGGCGGCGTAGACGGAGCAGCGGCGGCCACCAGGCGTCGCCAGAACCGCTGCGGAAGGGCGCGTCCGACTGGTGCGGCGCGTTGCCGCAGGGATAGCTGACAACGGACGGATGCAGCCCCGGAAGCCGAGTGGCGACTGAGCCAGGATACGGCGGTTCGGAACTCGCGGCGCGGCCAGCCGCACGGCGACTATCGATGGAGATACAGCCGGATCGGAGGGGCGAACGTCGTTCGGGGGTCGCCCCGTCAAGACGTTGATGGTGAGAACGAAAGCGGTTCGCCGCGCGGGAAGGAGGTCGATTACGCGGGCGCGAGAACACGCCGCCCAAGCTAGACGCGGGACGGCATTTCTGCATAGCCTGTCCGTGGGTGTGACAGCCCGGACCGAGATAGGCAGCCTGCCGATTGGCGTCGGCACACTGTCGAAAGTTGAGAGCGTGGATTGGCGTCCACGGCTCACCGACGACGTACGTCGGGAGCGGGGCGCTATGCAATAGCCTTTCGGGGTAAAAACGCTCCACCGGTCTCTCGGCCGGCTGTCACTCTCCCGGCACCACGTCCGCCACGTGGAGAGGCTGTGACAGGCCACAACCGAGAGTAGCACCATGGGGACAGTGACACGCCTACCGGGCAGATATGCCGTCGACCCCGGCATATTCGCCGCACAACAGCTTTTCGCCATCCTGGGGCATGACGGGTCCGGCGATCTGATCGATGCGCTCCTGGAGGCGATGGACATCGCCGACGGGGACGCGGACCTGGAGCCGGCCGGCGACGAGCAGGATGAAGACGGCGAGGCGAGCGACTGGAGTTGGCCCGAGAGCTACGGCGAGGGCCTCGCCGAGCGGCTCCCGACGCTGGCGCAGATCGAGGACGCCGAAGACGACGATCCGGCGGAAGATGACGATCCGCTCGGGCCAAACGAAGTTCCGCCGACCGATGATGCTGGCGAAGGTGCACTCGACGACTATGCCGAACGGCTCGACGCGGTCACCAGGCGGCGAGCGCATCGTCCAAGGCTCCGCCCTCGCCGCCGGCCGCCGACGCCGCCTATCGCCGGTCCGCGCCAGCCGCGCACAACCGGCCGGGTCATCGGCTGGGAGCGCGTCGCGCACCTGCCCGAGGGCGAGCGCATCCGTTGGCTGAAGAGCCGGCGGCGGTGGGCACGATGACGGACGGGCAACGCCGCCGCGCCGGGCGCGGGCGTCTGCACCGGCAGGCCGTAACCGAATTGACGGGAACGGCGCCTGCCGGCGGAGAAGCGGCGCGGGAGAAAGGCGCGCCGGGTGCCGATGGCTGGCGCTGGGTCAAGGTCGACGACGCGCCCGCGTTGCTCCGCGGGCCAGCCGCCATCGGCGGGCACTTGGGCATCCTGCCGCGTCACGTGGAGCACCTGGACCGCCAGCGTCACCTGCCGACGTTCCGGCTGCCGCACGATAGCGCGCTGTTCGCCACCGCGGCAGCGCTCGACGACTGGCGGCGGCTCGACGCCGTCCAGCCGCTCTTGAAGTAACCACTGCGCCCCGCTCGCCGGGCGCGGGCGGGGCCTATCCATAGGATCATGGACATGGCCACACGACCGAACGACGCCGATCTGCTTTATGGAATGAAAGCAATTGGCGAGCATATCGGATTAACAGCTCGCCAAGCCGAGCACCTCGTTTCGCATGGCGAGCTGCCATCCTTCAGGTTGTCAACGACAGTCTGCGCTCGCCGATCGGCGCTCGATGCGCACTTCGCCTTCGCCGAGGCGTCGGCTCGCCAGTCGCGCAAGGCGAAAGATGCGCCAGCCGAGCCCGCGCGCGCGGACGAGTCTCCCGCCGCCCCTGCGGCGGTCCTGTACGGCCATCGCGCCATCGCGGCGCACCTTGGGCGGCTGGTCGCCGACGTCGCGCAGCTCGACCTGCAGCGCCGCCTACCGACCTATCTCGACGACGGGTGCACGGTCGCCAGCACCGCCGCGCTCGACGCGTGGCAGCGCCTCACGGGAGCCGGCGCGTGATCGGCGGGGCATTGCACCCCAGCCGCCCGGCGGCGACCGTGCCGGCGTGGCACGCGGCGGACGACGGGGACGCCCTGTTCGGCATCGAAGCCATCGCCCGGTATCTGGCGCTGCCGTTTCTCGACGTGCGCACGATGATCGGTATGCGATCGATCCCGACGGGGAAAGCCGGCCGGTCGCACACGGCGCGGCGGTCGACGCTGGCGCGCTTCATGCTCGACCTCGAGCGGCGCGACGTGCCGGCCGAGCAGATTGGCCCCGAGCCTTTCGACGTCGGCGGGGATGATGCGCTCGGCCTGCTCAGCGGCCAGCCGGCCATCGCGGCCTATCTCAGCTGCTCGTGGGCAGGCGTCCGGCACCGGCGGGCGGCGCTCGACCTGGGCGTCTTCTGGATCGGCAAGACGCCGTTCGCGCGGCGGGCATCGGTCGACCGCTGGCAGGCGGCGAGCGCGGGCGAGAGCCGGTCCAGCCGGCGCTTGGCGACGATCCATGCCGGCCGGGTCGCGCTCGCCCAGCCGGGCGCGCTCGTCGGGGCCAAGGCGGTCGGCGAGTACCTGGGCGCGCCGCCGCAGGCGGTGTTCCGGGCGATCTACGCGGGCAGGCTGCCGGCCTACCGCGTCGGCAAGGGCTGGGCGGTCGACCCGGCGACGATCGGGGCGCGGGGCGACCAGCCGCACGGGGAGAACCGCCATGGCCAGTGTTAGGCCGCGCGAGTGGACGTCGCCCGACGGCACGCTCAACCGGAAGTGGGAGGTTCGGTACAAGGACCCGACCGGCTCGTACCGCGGGCGCATGTTCGCCCGGAAGAAGGAGGCAGACGCCTACCGCCGGCAGGTGGAGAACGAGCTGGCGAGCGGCGACCACATCGCACCGGCCCAGAGCAACACCATCGCGGCGGCGACGGTGCTCTTCCTGGAGGAGGTCGACAACAAGGTGGCGATCGGCGCGTTCCGGCCGTGCACCGGGCGCAACTATCACGCGGCGTTCCGGCGGCATGTCCTTCCGCTGATCGGCGACCGGTTGATGCTCGACGTCGATGCTGCCGATATCGAGCGCTGGTACTACCAGGTCGTTCGGTCGAAGCTCATGACGCCCGTCTTCGCCTATAGGCGGCTGTGGTTCATCAAGGCGCTGTTCGACTTCGCCATTCGCCGCAAATGGGTCCGCAAGGGGGTGAACCCGGCGGCGGAAGCCATGGCGGCGATCGGCAAGCCGGCCGAGGCGAAGATCGATACGTTCGACCTCGCCACCGTCCGGCGGGTCATCGAGGTCGCCAGCGAACGGACCTATCGCCGTCACCAGCGCCAGCACGAGATGACGCAGATCGCGGTGCACCTTGCGGCCTTCTGCGGCTTGCGCTGGGGGGAGATATTCGGCCTCACCCTGTCGAATATAGACCTCGCCAACCGCGTGGTCCGCATCCGGCACAGCCTGGACGGGCTCGGCAATCTTCAGGAGCCGAAGACGGCGGCCGGCAACCGGGACGTTCCCCTGCCCGGCCATATCGCCGAGCAGCTGACCGCCTTCATCGCCGCGTGGATCGTGCCCAACGATCGGGGCATCGTCTTCTGCACGGACAACGGCACTCCGATGAAGGCGACCAACTTCCATGCGACTGCATGGCGGCCGCTGCTCCGCCGGGCCGGCGTCGTGGCCACCAGGGGGCCGTGGTTGCGGTTCCACGCGCTGCGCCACTTCGCGGTCAGCTGGATGATCGAGAACGGATGGCCGATCACCGACGTCTCGACGATGATCGGGCACGCCAACGTGGCGATCACGCTCCAGGTCTACGCGCACGTCATCAAGGGCCGCAATCAGACGGCCGAGGCGATGCAGCAACTGGCCGAGCGATTGCTCGCCGAGGCGGCTCCGCGGCGTGTCATTGCCCTGCCAAATCACACGGGAGTGACGCACGGGAACGCCGCTCTTGAGTTATCAATGGCTTAAGACGTTCATAAACACCCCTGCCCCATGCTGCTCGTGCAGCCGAAGGAAGACGCGGCCGAGCAGTTCAGCAAGGAGCGGATCGGCCCGCTGATCAAGGCGACGCCGGCGCTCCGCGCGCTCATCGGCACGGCGAAGACGCGCAGCGCCGACGAGACGCTGACCTACAAGAGCTTCCCCGGCGGCTTCCTCGCGCTCGTCGGCGCGGGCAGCCCCGACAACCTGGCCCGGCGTCCGGTACGCGTCGTCGCCTATGACGAAACCGACAAGTACCCGATCACGCGCGAGGGCGACCCGATCGACCTCGGCGACGAGCGCCTCGCGACCTTCGCCAACTGGCTGTCGCTGCGCGCCTGCTCGCCGACGATCGCCGAGGAGAGCCGGATCGCGGCGAGCCACGACGCCGGCGACCAGCGCCGCGCCTCGATAGCGTGCCCCGACTGCGGTCACCGCATGTTCCCCGACTTCTTTGATCACGTCGAATGGGAAGGCGGCAAGGACGGGGAGCCGCACCGGCCGGAAACCGCGCGCATCTACTGCGAAGCGTGCGGCAGCGGCTGGAGCGAGGGGCAGCGCCTGCGCGCGCTGGCGACGATCCAGTGGCACCAGACGCGGCCGTTCGATCACTGCGGCGAGCGCCAGCAGCCGCTGGAGGCGTACAAGGCGGCGTGGAGCGCCGCCGCCGTCGATCCGGTCGGCGCAGTGTGGGATTGGTGGAGCGGCCCGCGGCATGCCGTCCACCGCGCCAAGTGCGCGCATTGTGGCGAGTGGGCGGTCCCGAACGAGCATGCCTCGTTCCAGGCGGGCAAGCTCTACAGCCCCTGGCCGCGCGACACGCCCGATCGGATCGCGAGAAAGTGGCTCGCGGCGCAGGACGATGAGGACAAGAAGCAGGCGTGGTGGAACACGCAGGCGGGCTGGCCCTACCGCCGCCACCAGGGACGCGAGCTGAAAGTCGAGACTCTCGCCTCGCGCGGCGAGGTGTGGCCGGCCGACGTGCCCGACGGCGTCGCCGTGCTGACCGCAGGGATCGACGTCCAGGACTATCGCATCGAGATCGAGATCGTCGGCTGGGGCCGGAACGAGGAGAGCTGGTCGATCGACTATGAGGTGATCGACGGCGAGTTTGATCAGCCGGCGACACAGGCGGCGCTCGACGCGTACCTGATGCGCGTCCGCAAGCGCGCCGACGGCCGAGGGTTTGAGGTCGCGGCGGCCTGCATCGACTCCGGTGGCCACCACACCGAAGCTGTCTACCAGTTCGCCAAGGCGCGCCTCGGCCGGCGGGTATGGGCGATCAAGGGCGAAAGCGCGCGCACCGGCCAGCGCAACCCGGTGTGGCCGGTCAAGCGGCCGCAGGCGCGATCGAAGAAGAGCTTCCGCCCGGTAATCATCGGCGTCAACGCGGCCAAGGACTTCATCCGCACCGCCCTCGGGCGCGAGCGGCTGGGCCCGAACTACATGCACTTCCCGGCGTCGCGCGACATCGGCTACTTTCAGCAGCTGACCGCAGAGCGGTCGATCACGAAGGTCGTGTCGGGCCGCAAGTTCCGGGTTTGGGAGTTGCCGCCGGGCCGCGCGAACGAAGCGCTCGACTGCCGCGTCTACGCCTATGCCGCGCTGGCGGGCCTGCTCCACATGGGGCTGAAACTCAACAAGCGCGCTGGCGAAGTGGGAGCGGCGGAGACGGTCGACGAGCGGCCGGCCGTCGAGGCGGCCGAACCGCAGACTGCGACCGCACCGCTGCGCGCACCGGCGAAGTACCGCGGCGGGGCATCGGCGCGGCTGGCGTGAAGGTGGAGGCGTGGCGATGTTCAATCTGTCGCGCACCATCCTCGCCGGCATGGACCAGGCGACGATGCAAGCGAAGCTCACCGCGCTGCAGCAGGTCTATCTCGACCTGTCATCGGGAGCGACGGTGGCGTCCGCTAGCTACACGCAGGGCGACGGGGCCAAGTCGGTGACGTACCGCAACGTCGAGATGGCGCAGCTGACACAGGCGATCCGTCTGCTGCAGGCCCAGCTCGGCATCGTCTGCAACCCGCGGCGGCCGTCGCGCGTGCGCTTCACGTGACGGCGCTGCTCGGGCCGGACGGCCAAACGATCCCGGCGGCGACGATCGCCGGCATCCGCAACCGCGCGCGGGCGCTGACCGTGCCCGGGCGGACGCAGGCGCTGGCCGGCGGCGGCGGTCCGAGCGGCTACGGGCAGTACGGGGCCTATGCCTTCCCGTACGACGCGGCCCAGATCGACGCGCCCGACATGGCCGACTGGCTGCCGCTGGTCCGCTCGCCTGATTACGAGGTCAACACCTGGCGCGACCGGATCGCGGCGCGGGCCCGTGACCTGCACCGCAACGACGGCTGGGCCAAGGGGGCGATTAGCCGGATCCTCGATAGCACGATCGGGGCCAGCTATCGCCTCGTGTCGCGCCCCGACTACCGCGCACTGGCGCTTCACGACAAGGCGTTCGACGCGACCTGGGCCGCCGAGTTCGGCCGCGCCGCGGAGGCGCTGTGGCGCGGCTATGCCGAAGGCCTCGGCCACTGGAACGACGTCAGCCGGCGGCAGACGATCAGCCAGCAGTTCCGGATGGCGCTCGGCCAGAAGCTGGTCGACGGCGAGAGCGTGATCGCCGGCTATTGGCTGCCCGAGCGGGTCGGTGCCGGCGGCGCGCGCTACGCGACGTCTTTCCTCGGCATCGACGCCGACCGGCTGTCGAACCCGCAACAGCAGCCCGACACGCGCTTCCTCCGCGGCGGGGTCGAAGTCGACGGCTACGGCGTGCCCCTCGCCTACCACATCCGCAAGGCGCATCAGTACGACTGGTACAACGCCGTCGAGAGCGTGACGTGGGAGCGGGTGCCGTTCGAGGACGACGACGGCTTCCGCCGCATCTATCATGACTATGACCCGGATCGCTGGGGCCAGAACCGCGGCATCTCAATCTTTGCGCCCGTTCTCGGCCGGCTGCGGATGCTGGCCAAATATTACGGGATCGAGCTGTCGGCGGCATCGGTCGCCTCGGCCTTCGGCCTCTACGCGACGTCTCCGTTCGATCCCGAAATGGTGCGCAACGCGCTCGACGATGGCGACGACGCCGTCGAGAGCGCCTACGGCTGGTACCAGGACATGCGCGCGGACTTCCACCGCGACCGCGACCTGTCGGTGAACGGCGTCAAGGTGGCGACGCTGGCGCCGGGCGAGGACCTGAAGACCGTTGCCCCGGTTCGACCGAACAGCGGCTTCTCGCCGTTCACGCACGAGATGCTTCGCTCGTTCGCCGCCGTGCTCGGCATGTCGGGCGAGCAGGTCCACAACGATTATGGCGATGCGTCCTGGTCGTCAGCGCGGGCCGGCATCGTCGAAGCGGAGAAGACCTTCATCCGGCGGATGCAGGACTTCAACCTGAACACGGCGACGCCGATGTTCGCCGCCTGGCTCCGCGAGGCGCTCGACAACGGCGAGCTGCCGCTGCCGCGGCGCGTGCCGGACTTCGCCGAAGCGATGACGGCCTTTGCCCGGTGCCGCTGGCTTGGCGCGGCGCGCGGCTGGGTCGATCCGGTGTCCGAGCGGCAGGGTGTCATCCTGGGCCTCGACGGCGCGCTGTCGACGCTCGAGGACGAGTGCGCCAAGCAGGGCACAGACTGGGAAGAGAACGTCGACCAGCGCGCGATCGAGTTCAAGCGCATGGCCGAGCTCGGCCTGCCCCGCCCCGAGTGGATGGGAAGCGACAAGACGCCCGCTGACGACGCATCGGCAACCGATGCCGCCAAGAAACCGGAAAGGCCGCAGGCATGATGTTCGTCATGCTCACCCGTGCCGGCGGCAAGGTCGTCGTCCGGCTCCGGCCCGAGGCAATTGCCTTCATCGAGGAGATGCCGGTCGGTTGCGGCGTCCATCTGATCGGTGGCGAGCTGCTTCGCGTCAATGAGGACATCGACACGGTCGAGGGGCTCTGCAGCACCGTCACCGTCGCCGCCCCACTGCCGGCGCAGCCGGTACGGCGGGCCAAGCGCGCGAAGGCGTCGGCATGAACGTCTCGGCGCTGTTCAATCGGCCGGCCATGCTCCACCCTGGCGCGCGCGGGTTGGCGATGTCGCTGCTGTCCGACGATCGCCCGGCACGGCTGCCGCGGATGGGCAGTGCGCCCGAGTTGGCGATCGTCGGCGGCGTCGCGGTCGTACCGGTCAAGGGCATCCTGTTCCAGCGGCTCGGCTGGATGGGCGGCTATGGCGAATACCTCGGCGTCGGCGGCTACGATGTCATCGCCGCGCAGCTCGCCGCCGCCGCCGCCAGTTCCGACGTGCGGGCGATCGTGCTTGATATCGATAGCCCAGGCGGCGACGTCGCCGGCTGCTTCGATCTGGTCGACGACATCTTCGCGCTGCGCAAGGTCAAGCCCATCCACGCGATCCTTGGCGAGCGTGCGCTGTCGGCGGCCTATGCCATCGCCAGCGCGGCGGAGTCGATCACGGTGCCCCGCACCGGCGAAACCGGGTCGGTCGGCGTCATCTACATGCACCTGAGCGTCGCCGAGATGGCCGCGAAGGCCGGCATCGCCGTCACGCTGATCACCGACGGGGCGCACAAGGGCGAGCTGAACGAGTTCGTGGCTCTGTCGGATGAAGCCCGCGCGCGCGCGCAGGCCGATGTCGACACGGTCGGCGCGCTGTTTCGCGAAACCGTCGCCCGCAACCGCGATCTTCCGCTCGACCGTGTTCGCGACACCCAAGCCGGGACCTTCCTCGGCAAGGCGGGTGTCGAGATCGGCTTCGCCGATGCCGTCAAGGCACCGGACGATGCCTTCGTCGCCCTGCTGACCCAGCTCGGCTAGCCCCCGGGGGCGCTCGCCCCGCCTTACCTCAAGAGGTGACCATGCCCAACCTGCTCATGGCGGGCGCGAGCCGTTTCGCGCATCTGGCCGGCTTCCGCCCCCGCGCCGCCGATGACGACATCGACGACGCCGACGACAAGAAGTCGAAGTCCAAGGCCCGGGCGGTCGAGAATGACGACGACATGGATGACGACGGCGACGACAAGCCGAAGTCGTCGAAGAAGTCGAAGGCTGCCGACGACGACGGCGATGATATCGAGGATGCCGACCAGGCCAAGAAGTCGAAGGCGTCCGATGACGACGACGACATGGAGGCCGAGGAAGAGGACGACGACGAGCGCGAGATGAGCGGCCAGGGCAGCAAGGCCGCCGCGCGTCGCCGCGAGCGCGCCCGTTGCGCCGCGATCTTCGCCCACCCATCCGCCGCCGCCAACCCGGCGCTGGCGGCATCGCTCGCCTTCGAGACGACGCTGTCGCGCAAGGCCGCTGTTGCCGTCATGTCGAGCCAGCCCAAGGCCGCGGCTTCGACGCGCGCCTCGCGCTCTGCCGCCAACCCTGCGCTCGGCGTCGATGGTCCGCCGGCGAAGGCCGCCGCCGGCTGGGATCGCTCGCTCGCCAAGCTCGGCATCAGCCCGCGCCGCTGATCCGGCCTAACCCGAAAGGAACAATCTGATGGGCAACCCCACCGTCACGCCGCTCGTCGAGACCCGCCACGATGGCGGCTATCGCATGTGGACGGCCGAGAACAACATGATCAGCCCGGCGAAGATCACGCTCGGGTCCGGCGCGGGCGTCGTCGTCGCCGGCACCGTGCTCGGCCAGGCGACGCTCGGCACGACCGCCACCGCTGCCCCGCTCGGCACCAACGTCGGCAACGGCACCTTCGGCGCGATCACCGTCACTGCGCCGGCCGTGCCGGGCGCGTACGTCGTCGAGTTCGACAGCGCGACCAACTACATCGTCAGTGCACCGAACGGCCAGGAAGTCGGTCACGGTACCACCGGCGCGGCGTTCGCTGCCGGCGGCCTTGGCTTTACCATCACGGCTGGCGGCACCGCCTTCGCGGCCGGCGACAGCTTCACGGTCACCCCGGCGGCGGGCACGGGCAAGTGGGCACCGTACAACCCGCTCGCGGGCGACGGCACGGAGGTCGCTGCCGGCATCCTGTTCGGGACCCGCGACGCGACGTCGGCCGATCAGCGAGCCGTCGCCGACGTGCGCGGCCCGATGCGGGTGAACGTCAACGAGCTGATCTGGGGCGCGAACGTCACCACCCAGCTTCAGCAAACGACGGCGCTCGCGCAGCTGCAGGCGCTCGGCATCCTCGCCTCGTAATCCAACCCGCGAAACGCGCCGGGCCTCGGTCTCCGGCCACACCCGAAGGACGGAGATAATCCTATGGCTACGCTCAACATCTTCCGCAACGACGCCTTCTCGATGCTCGAGCTGACCAGCGCGGTCGAGCGCATTCCCTATCTGCCGTCGTTTCTCGGCGACCTCGGCATCTTCACGCCGAACCCGATCCGTACCACGGCGCTGGCCGTCGAGGAGCGCACCGGCCAGCTCAGCCTCGTGCCCATGTCGCAGCGCGGCGAGCCGCCCGCGAGCGACCGCACGACCGAGCTGCGCAAGATGCGCTACTTCGAGGTGCCGCGCCTCCTCCAGGGCGACACCATCCAGGCGTCGGAAATCCAGAACGTCCGCGCCTTCGGCGAAGACAGCACCTTCATGCAGATGCAGGACGAAGTCATGCGCCGGCTGGCCGGGCCGACGGGGCTGATCAACCTGATCCAGTATACCTGGGAGTACCAGCGCCTCGCGGCCATCCAGGGGCTTCTGCTCGACAGCGACGGGTCGGTCCGCTACAACTGGTTCGACGAGTTCCAGATCACCGCACCGGTTGAGGTCGGCTTCAACCTCGCCGCCGGCCTCGGCACCCTCAAGCACCCGATCAACGTGGTCACCCGCGGCATGTGGCGCGCGGCCAAGGGCGCGTTCATCCCGGGCCGCACGAAGATCTACGCGCTGTGCGGCGACGGCTTCTGGGATGCGTTCGTCAACCATCCCGACGTCATCCAGACCTATGCCAACTGGGAGGCGGCGGCGACGCTCCGCGAGAAGCAGGCGTTCGAGGAGTTCTACTTCCTCGGCATCTACTGGGTTAACTATCGCGGGTCGGACGACAACTCGACGATCAAGATCGCCGACGACAAGGTCCGCTTCTTCCCTGTCGACGCGCCTGGCGTCTTCGAGAAGGCTACGGCTCCCTGCGAAGCGATCGAGTACGTCAATACGCCGGGCAAGGATTATTACGTCATGCCCATCTTCGACCTGCAGCGTAACTTCTGGTGGCGGATGGAGGTCTATTCCTATCCGCTGTTCATCTGCAAGCGCCCCGAGGTCCTCTTCTCGGGCCGCTCGGAAGCCTGATGATCGACTGGGACGCCCTCGTTCTCGCGCCCGTCATGGGCGTCTTCGGCGAGGGCGTCGCCAGCGACGGCACCGATCAGACGGTCATCTACGCGCCCGCGTCCGGTTCGCCGCCATTCCACCTTGCCGGCGCGGTGTTCGACCGTGAATACCAGCAGGTCGTGCTGCAGGGCGACGGCAGCGAGAATACCACCCGCAGGCCGGTCCTCGGCGTCCGCACGTCCCTG
>JAFARM010000384.1 GCA_019245455.1 Sphingomonadaceae bacterium
CAGCCGCTCGAGCGCGGTGTTCTCGGCGGCGACGACGGCGTAATCGGAGCTGACGCGGTCGATGCCCGCGTCGCTCGTCGCCGTCGCGTCGAGCACGACCGCGCCGGTGGCGACGGCGACGAGCGTGTAGCGCGCGCGGAGCGTCCGCCGCTCGCGGGTGACGCTGTTGTCGCCGCGGATGCCGAAGCCCAGGATCTGGTCGTCGAGTTCGACCTGCAGCCGGTAGCGCGGGTGATCGCCGGGTTCGCCCATCCGCTGGGCGAGCTCGCCGCGGAGCAGGTAGCCAGCGCGCTCCGGGATGGGAGCGACAGCGATGTCGGACAGCGCGGCGGCGGCGACGCCGCGGCTGCCGCCCGAATAGACCGGCTGCAGCCCGCATCCGGCCAGCGCGAGCGCCGCGGCCACGGCGGCAAGGGACACGCGCCGGATCATGCGACGAGATTGACCAGACGGTCGGGCACGACGATCACCTTCCTTGGCGCCTTGCCGTCAAGTGCGCGGGCGACCTTGTTGCGGGCGAGCGCCAGCGCCTCGATCGCCTCGCGCGGGGCACCCTTGGGCGCGGCGACGCTGTCCTTCATCTTGCCGTTGACCTGGATGGCGATCGTGACCGTGTCGTCGACCAGCAGCGCCGGATCGGCGACCGGCCACGCCGCGTCGGCGATGAAGCTCTCGTGTCCCCGCGCGCGCCATGCTTCTTCGGCAAGGTGAGGAACCATGGGCGCGGCGAGCTTGAGCAGCGTATCGACCGCCGCTTCGCGTTCGGCCGAGGCGGGGGCGCGCTCGAGGACGTTGACCAGTTCGTACAGGCGGGCGACGGCCTTGTTGAACTGCAGCCGGTCGATGTCGCCGGTGACGGCGGCCACGGCGCGGGCGGCGGCGCGGTCGATGTTGCTCCCCTCCCGCGTGCGGGAGGGGGCGGGGGTGGGGGTGTCGCAGCTGGCCGCAGCCTCGTGGTCCTGCCCACCCCCGGGCCGGGCTTCGCCCGTCTCTCGCCCCTCCCGCAAGCGGGAGGGGAGGTCGCCGGTCGCCAGCCGCCACACGCGCTGCACGAAGCGCCACGCCCCATCGATTCCCGCCTCCGACCAGGCGAGGTCGCGCTCGGGGGGCGAGTCGGACAGCATGAACCAGCGCAGCGCGTCGGCCCCGTGCCGCGCGAGGATGGCGTCGGGGTCGACGGTATTCTTCTTCGACTTCGACATCTTGACGACGCGGCCGACCTCGACCGCCTGACCCGTCGCCGTCTCGACAACTCCGCCGTCGCGCCGCTCGACCTCGGTTGGGGCGAGCCAGACGCCGGCAGGATCGTTGTCGCGCTCGAAGTCGCCCTCGTCGGCCGGCGCGGCGTTGGCGCGGGCGCGGCGGTACGTCTCGTGCGTCACCATCCCCTGCGTGAACAGGCCCGTGAACGGCTCGGCGAGGTCGATGCGGCCGATGCGGCGGAGTGCACGCGTCCAGAAGCGCGCGTAGAGCAGGTGCAGGATCGCGTGCTCGACGCCGCCGATATACTGCGCGACCGGCAGCCAGGCGTCGGCAACCGCACGGTCGAACGGCGCGTGGGCCGGCGCGCTGGCGAAGCGCAGGAAATACCACGACGAGTTGACGAAGGTGTCGAGCGTGTCGGTCTCGCGCACCGCCGCGCCGCCGCACTGCGGGCAGGCCACGTGCTTCCACGTCGGGTGACGGTCGAGCGGGTTGCCCGGCGCATCGAAGGTCACGTCCTCGGGCAGGACGACGGGGAGCTGGTCCTTCGGCACCGGCACCGCACCGCAGGACGCGCAGTGGATGATCGGGATCGGCGTGCCCCAGTAGCGCTGCCGGCTGACGCCCCAGTCGCGCAGGCGCCACACCGTCTCGGCCCGGCCCCAGCCCTCGGCTTCGGCGCGGGCGATGACGGCGGCTTTGGCAGCGTCGACGCTCATCCCGTCGAGGAACGCCGAGTTCACGATGGTGCCGGGGCCGGTGTAGGCCTCGTCGGCGATGACCGGCACCACGCCGTCGGGCGCAACCACCGGCAGCACCGGCAGTCCGTACTTGCGCGCGAAATCCAGGTCGCGCTGGTCGTGCGCCGGGCAGCCGAAGATCGCGCCCGTGCCATAGTCCATCAGCACGAAATTCGCGACCCACACCGGCAGCGAGCGGGCGGGGTCGAGCGGGTGGGCCACGCGCAATCCCGTGTCGCGCCCACGCTTCTCCTGCGTCTCGATCTCGGCCGCCGCGGTGCCGGTCCGCGCGCAGTCGGCGGCGAAGGCGGCGAGTGCGGGGTCGTGCTCGGCAAGCGCCTTCGCCAGCGGATGGTCGGGGGCGATGGCGGCGAAGCTCGCGCCGAACAGGGTGTCGGGGCGGGTGGTGAAGACGTCGAACCTTACTCCCCTCCCGCGTGCGGGAGGGGCCGGGGGTGGGGAGTCCGCCAAGGCAGCGGCCGTCGGTGAGGTGGCCGACTGCCCACCCCCAGCCCCTCCCGCAAGCGGGAGGGGCGAATGGAACGTGAACCGCAGACCCTGGCTGCGCCCGATCCAGTTCTCCTGCATCAGCCGGACCTTTTCGGGCCACTGCTCAAGCGTTCCGAGGCCGGCGAGCAGTTCGTCGGCAAAGGCGGTGATCTTCAGGAACCACTGGGACAGCTGTCGCCGTTCGACGACCGCGCCCGATCGCCAGCCGCGGCCGTCGATGACCTGCTCGTTGGCAAGGACGGTCATGTCGACCGGGTCCCAGTTGACCGCCGACTGCTTGCGATAGACGAGCCCGGCGGCCATCAGGTCGAGGAACAGCGCCTGCTCGTGGCCGTAATAGTCGGGCTCGCACGTCGCCAGCTCGCGGCTCCAGTCGAGCGCGAAGCCCAAGCGCTGCAGCTGGCCGCGCATGGTGGCGATGTTGGCCCGCGTCCACGTGCCGGGATGGACGCCGCGCTCGATCGCTGCATTCTCGGCGGGCATCCCGAAGGCGTCCCACCCCATCGGGTGGAGCACCTCATACCCCTGCATCCGCCGCGCGCGCGCCAGCACGTCGCCCATCGTATAGTTGCGGACGTGGCCGACGTGGATCTTCCCCGACGGATAGGGGAACATCTCGAGGATATAGGTCTTCGGCCGCGGGCTCGCGTCGGCCGCGCGGAAGGTGCCCGCCGCCGCCCACGCCGCCTGCCAGCGCGCTTCCGCCGCGGCGAAGTCGAACTTTGCCGGTGGCTGGTCGGTGGCGCTCACCCCTGGCCCGCTCACCCCTGGATCGACGCCCGGCGCAGGTCGCGGGCGCGGCCGAGGATCGTCTCCTCCAGCTTCTGGACGGTGCCGGCGCGGACCGGAACCTCGACCCAGCCCGTGGGGCCCATCTGCTCGCGATTGGCCGTGACGCGCACGGCGTCGGCGCGCAGGGTGGTGTCTAGGATGGCGACCGTCACCTTGATCCGCTCGTTGGGCGTCGTCGGATTGACGTACCAGTCGGTGACGATGACGCCGCCGTTCGAATCGACCGTGGCGATCGGCATGAAGGCGATGGTGTCGAGGCTCGCCTGCCACAGATAGGCGTTGACGCCGATCGTCGCCAGCCGCGCCGGCGCGAGCGGCACGGCCTTGACGTGCTTGCCGCGGGCGTGATGGTGGCTGCAGCCGGCAAGCGCCGCCACCGCCGCCAGCCCTGTCGCCGCCCGTCCCAACCGACCCATCAATCCACTCCACGCCTGAAAGAAGCGCGCCCTTATAGGAGCCGGGGCGGGCGACGGGAAGGGCGATGCACTTCGGCAACACCGGCGCGGAAATCTTATCCACAGACCGGGGGACCGCCCGTGCAACCCCGTAGAGCATCAAGATTTGCGAAGCGTTTGGCCGCTATGGCGGTTGATCAGGACTGGGCGAACCGAAAGCAGGTTGGTATTCGGGCGCGAGAATCATGGGGACGGGCAGCATCACCTTGCCGGCGCGGGCCGGCATCCTGGGCGCGGCGGCGATGGCGCTTGCGGCCGCGGTCGGCTGCCCCGCCGTGGCGGCGACCAAGCCGGTCAAGAAGGCCCCGGTCGTCG
>JAFARM010000040.1 GCA_019245455.1 Sphingomonadaceae bacterium
ACTGGAGATCCCGATGCGTCCTGAAACCCGCGCCGCGATGAACGCCTTCACCGCCCAGGTCGCGCGCCTGAACGGCGTCGAGGACGCGAGCCAGAAGTTCACCGTCTCCCCGACGATCCAGCAGCGGGTGGAGACGCTGATCCAGGAAAGCTCGGCCTTCCTCAAGCAGGTCAACATCGTGCCGGTGACCGAGCAGTCGGGCGAGGTGCTCGGCATCGGCGTCGGCGGTCCGATCGCAAGCCGGACCAACACCGCCGTCCAGGACCGGGTTCCGGCCGACCCGTCGTCGCTGACTAGCCTGCACATCTACCAGTGCGTGCAGACCAACTTCGACACGGCGATCAAGTACGCCAAGCTCGATATGTGGGCGAAGTTCCCCGACTTCCAGGCGCGCATCCGCAATTCGATCATCCAGCGCCAGGCGCTCGACCGGATGATGATCGGCTTCCGCGGCACCACCGCCGCTCCCGTCGCCACGACCACCGACCTCGTCGCGCATCCGAACCTCGAGGACGTCAACATCGGCTGGCTGCAGCACATCCGCAACGAAGCGCCCGCGCGCAACATGACCGGTGGCCACACCGCCGGAACGATCAAGGTCGGCACGACCGCCGGCGACGACTATCGCTCGCTCGACGCGCTCGTCTACGACGGCATCCAGCTGCTCGACCCGTGGTTCCGCGAGGACCCCGGCCTGGTCGCGGTCGTCGGACGCGGCCTGCTCCACGACAAGTATTTCGGCCTGATCAACGATCCGGCCAACGACCAGGCGATCGACAAGGTCGCGCTGCAGGCGCTGATGGCCGAAAAGAAGCTTGGCGGGCTGCCGGTGCTGATCGGCCCTTATATGCCGCCGCAGTCGATCCTGATCACGCGCCCCGACAACCTGTCGATCTACTATCAGACCGGCGGCCGCCGCCGGACCCTGTTCGACAACGTCAAACGCGACCAGTACGAGAACTTCGAGAGCAGCAACGACGCCTATGTCGTCGAGCAGTATCCGCTCTGCGCGCTGCTCGAGAACATCACGCTGGTCTGATGCGCGCGGTGAGCCTCGCCCGCGCCCACCAGGAACGCGTCCTCGCCGGCCTCGCCGCCGGGCAGCCGGCAGGCGTCGCCGGCCCGCGGCCGACGCTCGGGCCGGCGGCGACCGCCTACGACCGGATGCTGATGCAGCTCGCCGAGGACCGCCGCCGGCTGCACGACATCCAATCGGTCGAGCGCAAGATCGCGCTCAAGCGCGAGCTCGTGCCGCACTATCGCGACTGGGTCATGGGCGCGGTCGCGGCCGGGCGCGAGCGCGGGGCGGCGGTGCAGGACGAGGTCGTCGCGACGATCATGGTCTGGCTGATCGACATCGGCGACTTCGCGAACGCGCTCACCGTCGCCGAGCACGTCCTGCGCTTCCGGCTGGCGCTGCCCGAACGCTACAAGCGCGACCCCGCGACGCTGGTTACCGAGGAGATCGCCGAGGCCGCGCTCGCCCGCCTGGCGCGCGGCGAGGCCTTCGCGCTGCCGATCCTCATGGAGTTGGACGCGCTGGTCGACGCCGCCGATATGCCCGACGAGGTCCGCGCCAAGTTCAACAAGGCGATCGGGCTCGAGCTGGCGCGTGCCGCCGACGCCGACGCGGCGCTGGACGGCGACGCCGCCGACAGTCGCATCGCCGGCTTCGCCGCCTCGGCCCGCGCCGAGGCGCTCGCCCGCTTCCGGCGCGCGCTCGAGCTGAACCCCGGCGTCGGCGTCAAGAAGAACATCGAGACCCTCGATCGCGCCGTCCGCAAGGACGCCGCCGAGGTCCAGGAGACAGGCGGCGACCCCGCCTGACACGCTCGCCCCCCGGCGTCCGGGGGCGGGAAGACAGGTCCGGCCGGGTTTCCCCCTGGCCCAACGCCGGACCCCGCCTTCCCCCACCCCCGGCAACCGGGCGGGCGGGACCATCGGAGGAACGGACACGTGCCGAGCGGCTTCGTCGCCCTGCCCCCCGAGGGGCCCAGCGCCCCGGCGGCGGCCGACGACGCCGTGCCGTTCGATGGCTGGTATCCGGCGGCGAGCCTCGCCCGCCTGCGCGCCGATATGCGGATCGCGACCGACGTCCCCGACACCCGCCTGCGCGACGCGGCGATGGCGGCGATGCTCGCCGTCGCCGACGACCTCGCCGACTGGCAGGCGGTCCAGATCGCTGCCGGCCTGATGACCCTGGCCGACGTCAGCGACCGCGAGGTCGGCGGCGAGAAGCGCCTCGTCGTCCTCTGGCGGCGGGCGGTGTCGAGCCTGGTCAAGGCCGACCTCGACGAGAGCCAGCGCGGCTACGACACCAAGAACGGCTCGGTCGTCGGGACCGAGCTGCTCGACACGACGATCGGCGACCACCGCCGCAACGCGCGCTTCGCCGTGCGCGACATCCTCGGCCGCTCGCGCCTGACCGTCGGCCTGATCTGATCCGGAGCCGCCCATGACCTGCTTCACCGACGTTGCCGAAAACAGGCTGATCGACTGGCTCTTCCGCGGCCAGGCCGCGCCGGCGCTGCCGGCGAGCTGGTACTTCGGCCTGCTCAACAGCCCGACCAACGATGCCGCCTCGCCCTTGGCCGAGGTCACCGGCAACGGCTACGCCCGCGTCGCGGTCGCCCGCACGCTGGCCGCCTTCGCCGGCACCCAAGGCGTCGGCACCACGGCCGCTTCGACCGGCGCCTCGGCGACGACCTCGAACAACGCCGACGTCGTCTTCGCCGCGCCGACCGGCGATTGGGGGTCGATCAGCTCGCTCGGGATCTTCGACGCCGCGGTGGGCGGGAACCTGTGGTTCTACGCCCCGCTCGCCGCCGCCAAGACGGTCAACAACGGCGACGCCCCGCCGAAATTCCCGACCGCCGCCTTCACCTTCACGCTGGACAACTGACATGGCCCTGACGACCTATGCCGCCAACGCCATCCTCAACCATTTGGATGGCAGTGCCGCCTTCGCCAAGCCGACCGTCTTCGTCGGCCTGCTCGCGTCCAATCCGACGGTCGCCGGGACCCAGACGAGCGAGCTCGCCTACGCCGGCTACGCCCGCCTCGCCACGACCGCGGCGACGTGGACCGCCGCGGCCGTCGGCGCGGCCAATTCCGCCCAGCAGCTGACGTTCGGCACCAAGACCGACGCCGGCAGCGTCACCGCCAGCTATTGGGCGACGTTCGACGCGGCGACCGGCGGCAACATGATCGAGTTCGGCGCGCTCGGTACGCCCAAGACGATCAACCAGAACGACGCGCCGTTCATCCCGGCCGGCAGCTTCACGCGCACCGCCTCCTAACGGCGCGGGGCTAGCCGATGGCGATCACCGCCGCCCAGGTCGAGCCGAACGGGTGGGTTCTCCGCCTGACGCTGTCGGGCGCGCTGTCGAGCGCGATCGTCGGCGGGTTCAGCCTCGCCGAATCGAACCCGGTGACGACGCAGTGGGCGACGAACTTCTCGGCCTATGCCCTTGCGCCGAACGGCGCATCGCCGGCCCTGACGCTCGCCATTCAGACCTCCGGCTATGTCCAGTCGGGTGGCCAGGCGGTCGCCAGCGCGACCGTCGCGCGGACGCTGATCGGGACGAAGGCGCTCCGGAAGGCGGTCGTCGCGACGCCAGCGGGCGTGCGCAACGCCAAGAACCCCGACGAGGTCGACAACGGCGACGGCACGATCACCGTACGCATCGCCCTGTCGCAGTACGTCTATGCCGGCGACACGAACCTCACCTTGACCGCGCTGGCCGGGTGGCGGACGGGCGACGCGGGCGGGTCGGGGATCGCCGTCACCAACAACTCGACGGTTCCCGCGCCCGCGCCGATCGTCCGCTGGACCGACGTGCCCTACCAGCGGCAGACGGGGACGTTCACGCTGGAGTGCGCGGTCGCCAGCCACCACCCGAACGGCCTCGCGCCGGTCGCCGGGGTCAAGTTCACCGTCACCGACGGCACGACGGTCAAGAGCTTCTGGGCAACGGCGCTCGCCGCGTCGACCACCTACTCGGCTGGCGGCACCGGCAAGGATGTCCGCGTCTATTCGGCCCCGGTCGATCCCACGACGGCGACGGCGCTGACGCAAGGGCTGCTGCGCTGCGACTTCGAAGCCTACCCGTGGATCGGGCCGGTGCAGAAGTCAGACGCGGCCGGCACCAAGAGCATGACGGGCCTCGGCACCGCGGGGCTGTCGACGGCGGCGCAGGTCCCCTTCGTCGTCGCCTGGGACCCGACGGGCACGTGGATCGTCCCGCGCTACGCCTATGTCGATCCGGTGAACGGGTCGTCGACGGCGGCGGCGGCGAACGTCTCGACCAACCCGGCTACCGCGGCGGCGACCCCGCTGGCATCGATCAGCCTCGCGGTCGAGAGCCTGCGCCTGGGCCTCGTCACCGTCGCCGCGGCGAACGGCCAGGCGGCGGCGGCGCAGTCGGTCGACGGCTGCGTCATCCGCCTCAAGGCCGGCACGACGAGCGGCGCGGGGACGACGGGGGCGGGCAGCGGCACGACGACCTTGTCCTCGTGGCTGATCGTCGAGGGCGACCCAGCGGACGGCAACCCGCTCGCCGACTGCATCCTCGCCGCGCCGTCGGTCGCCAACGGCAATATCCGCGCGACCAAGGTGCTGATCCGCAACCTCAAGGTGACGCCGCAGACGCAGGTCGTGCTCGGTGCGCTGAACGTGTGGCTGAGCAACGTCGAGCTGCGCGCGGTCAGCGGCTTCGAGACGACGACCGGCACGCCGTTCGGGGTCACGAACGCGCTCCTCTGGGCGACGAACGTCAAGTGGTGGAAATGGGGTACCGGACTTTCCGTCAGCGGCTCGAGCCAATCGCCGGTGCTCGTCCGCAACGCCGGCGTCGAGCGCGGGATCAACGCGCCCGCCGTGTTCAACTGCGCGAGGCTGGCGACCGCCGTCTCGGGCACGTTCGGCGTCTCGGGGTCGGCGGTGACCGCGCCGTCGACCGATGCCGGCGCGTCGCTCGACCGGATGATCATCGGCTGCGATATGCGCTACCTGAACGGCGCGGGTGGGATCTACGGCCAGTTCCTCGCCAACGCCAGCCTGCCGGCGGCGCAGTCGGCGCTGGCGCTCGGCACGACCTTTCCGGTGCTGGCGCGCTGGGCGGCGATCAACAACGTCGGCGAGGTCTACGGAAGCTCGAACCCGCTGTGGAACAGCGTCGGCGAGAACAACCCGAGCGCGTTCGCGCAGTGCATCGTCGAGGGCAACAGCCTCGTCGGCGACCGGACCAACAATCCCTACGGCGACCTCAACATGGCGACGGTCGCGCTGAACGACAGCACCGATACCAAGGTCTCGACCTTCCGCTTCGCCAACAACGTCACGCTGAAGAACGCATCGAAGCACGACGCCTTCAACGACCCCGCGGTCCAGACGCAGCGGACCGGCGTGACCCTCGCCGCGACGCGGAACCGCGCCTACACGGTCGGAAC
>JAFARM010000075.1 GCA_019245455.1 Sphingomonadaceae bacterium
CCCGCGGCTGGTCCGCCGCCACATGCACGACCCGTACAGTGAGGAGGAGCGGCTTGCGCAGCTGCGCTACCGCGGGCTCTATGCCGAGTTCAACCTTGTCTACGACCGCGGCACCACCTTCGGGCTCAAGACCGGCGGCAACACCGACGCCATCCTGATGAGCCTGCCGCCGCTCGCGCGCTGGGACTAAGGCGAGCCGCTAAGGCTGCAGCTGGCGGTAGACGGTCGTCGTCGCCACGGCGCTGACGATCGCGAACAGCGCCGCGACGATGCCGTCGAAGGTGCTGGCGACGAGCACGCCGATGCCCTTCGCACCAGCCGCTGCGAACAACTTTACAACAATCGCTCCGCCGATGCCGGCAGCCGCCGAGATCAGAAAGCTCCAGCCGACCAGAAGCAGGAGAAAACCGACCGCGCGCCAGCCGTTCCCCGCCGTCAGCGCCCAGGCGCGCTCGACGGCGGCGACGGGCCCTGCCCCATCAAGCGCCAGCGGCAGCGCCGGCATCAGCCGCCCGGCGACGTACACCCCCGGCAGGATCAGCAGCATGACGCCGGGGGCGATGCCGAGTGCCGACAAGGCCTGCACCGCGATCACCAGCGGCCAGGCGGCGAGGCTGCCGCGCAGCGCCTCGCCAACCGATCGCCCGACGCCCCGCTGCCGGTCGAGCGCAAGGCGGATGACCGTCGCCTGCGCAACGAGCGCGATCAGGCCGGGGATGACCAGCAGGATCAGCACCTGGCGCAGCGTCAACTCGGCCGGCGTCTTCGGCAGCGGCGGCCCGTACAGGTCGATGAAGACGGTCGGCAGCAGCACGAACGCCCCCGCCACGGGCCACACCAGCGGCAGCAGCGCCCGCGTGTCGGCAAGCGTGTCGCGCCACAGCCGGGCGAGATCGAGCGGCCGCAGCACCCGCGTCAGGCGGCGCGGGCGACGCCCTTTTCCGCCACCAGCGCCTGGAGCTCACCCGACTGGTACATCTCCATCATGATGTCGGAGCCGCCGACGAACTCGCCCTTGACGTACAGCTGGGGGATGGTCGGCCAGTCGCTGAAGCTCTTGATGCCGGCGCGGACCTCGGGGTCGGCGAGGACGTCGACCGTCTCATAGTCGACCTCGAGCCGCTCGAGGATTTGGATCGCCGTCGAGCTGAAGCCGCACTGCGGGAACAACGGCGTGCCCTTCATGAACAGGACGACGTCGGTGCCGCCGACCAACGTGGCGATCTTGGCGTGAATGTCGCTCATGCCGATACTCCTTCGGGGGCGGTGCCGGGAACCGCGGTGGTCAGTTGCAGCGCGTGGAGGACGCCACCCATGCGGCCACTGAGAGCGTTGTAGACGAGCTGGTGCTGCTTGACACGGCTGAGGCCCGCAAAGCCCGCCGCGACAACGTGCGCGCGATAATGGTCGCCGTCGCCGGCCAAATCGGTGATCGTCACCACCGCACCCGGCAGCGCGGCGACGATCGCTGCCTCAATTTCGGAAGCCGCCATCGGCATCAGAAATTGCTCCGCAGCAAGGGCATCCGAAGACGGCGCGCAACGAAGGCCTCGGCGCTCAGCGGGCGCAGCATCAGGCGGGGTCCATCGTCTGGCGGCGAGCCTCGGCGAGCGCGGCCTCATAGGCGGCATGGACATCGGCCTCGGTCACGCCGTGGACGGCAAGGTCTGCTGCCACCTTCTCGATGACATCCTCGTGACCGGGAACCTTGAAATCGGCGTGAACGACGGTGCGCGCGTAATCCTCGGCCGCGGCATCGGCAAGCCCGAGCCGTCCCGCCGCCCAGACGCCGAGCAGCCGGTTCGCGCGCGCGACGGTGCGGAATTCCACCGTGGCATCATGGGCGAACTTGGCCTCGAAGGCCGCTTCGCGCTCGTCGAAGGTCGTCATCGCGGTCGATTTCCCACGGTGGTTTCATGACAGATAGAAGCGCGATGCCACTGCTTCAACCGTCCCGCGCGCATTGTCAGCCCCGCAGCACCGCGCTATATCGGCGACCCAGCCCCGGTCGCGCGCGAACCCGCCCGCGCCGGGGCGCTTTCTTTTGACGCCACGCGGGCAGCGGCGCCCGGCGTGTGCGCCGACGACCTTAGGAGGGCTCGCCCATGTCCCGCCGCCGCCAGATTTACGAGGGCAAGGCCAAGATCCTGTACGAAGGCCCCGAACCCGGCACGATCATCCAGTATTTCAAGGACGATGCCACCGCCTTCAACGCCCAGAAGAAGGGGACGATCAGCGGCAAGGGCGTGCTCAACAACCGCATCTCCGAGCATCTGTTCACCCTGCTTGGCGGCATCGGCGTCCCGACCCACTTCATCCGCCGCCTCAATATGCGCGAGCAGCTCGTCCGCCAGGTCGAGATCGTGCCGATCGAGGTCGTCGTGCGGAACGTCGTCGCCGGCAGCCTTGCCAAGCGCTTCGGGCTGGAGGAGGGCACGACCCTGCCGCGCACCATCCTTGAATATTACTACAAGGACGACGCGCTCGGCGATCCGCTCGTCACCGACGAGCATATCAGCGCCTTCGGCTGGGCGACGCAGGACGAGATGCACGACATCGCCGACATGGCGATCCGGGTGAACGATTTCATGGCCGGGCTGTTCGCCGGCGTCGGCATCCGGCTGGTCGACTTCAAGCTCGAGTTCGGCCGCCTATACGACCAGGAGTTCAGCCGCATCATCCTCGCCGACGAGATCAGCCCCGATGGCTGCCGCCTGTGGGACGCGCAGACCAACGAGAAGCTCGACAAGGATCGCTTCCGCCGCGACCTCGGCAACGTGATCGAGAGCTACACCGAGGTGGCGCGCCGGCTCGGCATCATGAAGGAGATGCCCACCGTGATTCAGGGCGGGATCCACTGACGCGATGACACGGCGCAATTCGAAGCCGATTTACGA
>JAFARM010000215.1 GCA_019245455.1 Sphingomonadaceae bacterium
GCAGCGACCGTCTCGGGGGTCAGATCCTCGGGCGTCACATGGATGCCGCGGGTCAGCGTGACATAGGCGCGCTCGAAGCCGCCCGCCCCGGCGTTGACGATCGCGTTCGCCGGGGCGTCGTCGCTGACGAGGTACAGCGCGGCGGGCGCGACCGTCTCCGGCCCCATCTTCGCCAACATCTCGGGCGGCATCAGGTCCTCGGTCATCCGCGTCGCCGCCACGGGCGCGATGGTGTTGACCCTGATCCCGTACTTCGCACCCTCGAGCGACAGCGTCTTCATCAGCCCGACCAGCGCCAGCTTGGCCGCGCCATAGTTCGCCTGGCCGAAGTTGCCGTACAGCCCGGTCGACGAGGTCGTCATCAGGATGCGGCCATAGCCCGCCTCGCGCATCGTCTCCCACACCGCCTTGGTGCAGACGACCGAGCCCATCAGATGAACGTCGACCACTTGGCGGAAGTCGTCGAGGCTCATCTTGACGAAGGTCTTGTCGCGCAGGATGCCGGCATTGTTGATCAGGATGTCGATCCGGCCCCAGCGCTCCTTGACCAGCGCGACCATCTTGTCGACCGCGGCGGCGTCGGTGACGCTCGCGCCGTTGGCCATCGCCTCGCCGCCGGCGGCGGTGATCTCGTCGACCACCTGCTGCGCTGCCGACAGCGAGCTGCCCGAGCCGTCGCGCGCGCCGCCGAGGTCGTTGACGACGACCTTCGCCCCACGCTTCGCCAGCTCGACGGCATAGGCGCGACCCAGCCCGCCGCCGGCTCCGGTGACAATGGCGACGCGGCCGTCGAAGCGGATGGTCATGTGGCTCCCCTGATGATTGGTGCGGCGCAGCGTCTAGCCCAGCCACGGCGCGGAGGGGAAGCCCCGCGTCAGACCCGCGTCACCGTCGTCTCGGTGGGCGCGAGCGGCAGGGAGAACAACACCTGGCTGCCCTCGCCCTGTTTCGACACGATCTCGAAGCTGCCGCGGTGGCGCTCGATGATGTGCTTGACGATGGCGAGGCCGAGCCCGGTGCCGCCCATCGACCGCGAGCGGCTGGTGTCGATGCGGTAGAAGCGCTCGGTCAGCCGCGGCAGGTGCTCGGGGGCGATGCCGTCGCCCTGGTCACCGACGGTGATGCGGACCATCGGCCCGGTCGCCGTATCGACGCGCTCGGCATCGACCGTGATCGCCGTGCCCGAGCGGCCGTACTTGAGTGCATTCGACACGAGGTTGTGGAGCACCTGCAGCACCTGGTCGCGGTCGGCGATGACGTTGGGCAGGTCGGGGGCGACGCGGACGTTCAGGCGCCGCTGGTCGGCCTCGAGCCGCATCGCCAGCGTCCGCCCGACGTCGGCGATCAGCGGGCGGACGTCCAATGCCGCCTGCGGCCTGACGTGCTTGTCGAGCTCGATGCGCGACAGCGACAGCAGGTCGTCGATCAGGCGGCTCATGCGCGCCGCCTCGCGGTGCATGATCTCCAGGAAGCGCTTGCGCGCCGGCTCGTCCTCCGCCGCCGGTCCCTGCAGCGTCTCGATGAAGCCGAGCAGCGTCGTCACCGGCGTGCGCAGCTCGTGGGAAGCGTTGGCGATGAAGTCGACGCGCATCCGCTCGGTCAGCCGCGCCTGGGTGATGTCGAGGAAGGTGACGAGCAGGCGCTCGCCCGCATGGTCGTCGCTGTCGCGGCCAAGTGCGGCGACGCGGACGCGGTAGGCGCCGTTGTCGCTGCCCAGCCCCGTCACCTCGCGCTCGACCGGGGCGGCGGCGGACGCGGCGACGCGCACGGCGTCGAGCACGGCGGGGTGACGGAGGACGAGGCGGAGGTCGTCGGCGACGACCCGCTCGCCGAACAGCCGGCGCGCGGCGGCGTTGGCGGCGACGACGCGGAGGTCGCCGCCGACGATCAGCGCCGGATCGCCGAGCGCATCGACACCGACGAGCGCCCGCGCGGAACCCGCCGGCGGGGGGGTGGTAAGCGTGGGCGCCGCGCGCGCCGCCTGCGACTTGAACATCATCGACCGCGCATAGATCAGGATTATGACAACTGTCGCTACGGCGGCGGCGGCGTAAGCCCCGTGGCCGGCGGCGATCGCCGCGACCGCAAGCGCAAGTAAAACCGCCGCCACGACAGCGGTGCGCATCTCAGCGGACAAGGCCAGCGATCGCCGCCGGCAGGTCGGAAAAGCGGTCGATGACGGCGTCGGCACGGTCGAGCGCCGCCGCCTCGCCGAAGCCGAAGCGGCAGGCGACGACCGGCACGCCGGCGGCGCGGGCGGTCGCGACATCCACCGCGGTGTCGCCGACGAAGACGCTCGACGCCGGCTCGCCGCCGGACGCCGCGATCGTCGCGCGCAGGTGCTCGGGATCGGGCTTGCGCACGGCGAGCGAATCGCCGCCCAGGTTTGCGGCGAAGCGATCCGTCCAGCCGAGCGCCGCGACCAGCGCGCGGGACAGCGCGACGGGTTTGTTGGTGCAGATCGCCAACCGCGCGCCCGCCGCCGCCAACGCGTCGAGCGCCGCCTCGCACCCCGGATAGGGCAGCGTCGCATCGGCGATGTGCCCGGCATAATGATCGAGGAATACCGGCAACGCGCGCGCGACCTCGGCCTCCCCGCCCCCACCCGACAGCGCCAGTCCACGCTCGATCAGCGCCCGCGCGCCGTGACCGACGAGGTGGCGCACGGTGGCCGGATCGACTTCGGGCCGGTCGGCATCGCGCAGGGCGGCGTTCAAGGCGGCGGTCAGGTCGGCGGCGGAATCGACCAGCGTTCCGTCCAGATCGAAGACGATTGTCGCCGGCCACCCCATGCCGCCTGCTTGTCCGCGCGCGGCGGGAAAAGGCAAGGTGGAAACGGCGGAGGCGATGTGGCAGGCGACGGTCATGCCCGACTGCCTTCCGCCCACTCGCGACGCGTCCCGCCCGGACGAGCCCCGCCCCGTCGCCGCCGTCATCCTCGCCGCCGGCCAGGGGACGCGGATGAAGAGCGACCTGCACAAGGTTCTCCACCCCGTCGCCGGCCGGCCGATGCTCCTCCACCTCCTCGCCAGCGTCGAGGCACTCGGGCCGGAGCGTATCGTCGTCGTCGCCGGCGCGCGGCGCGAGCAGGTCGAGGCGGCGGTCGGCGGCCGCGCCACGGTCGCGGTGCAGGCCGAGCAGAAGGGTACCGCCCACGCCGTGCTGGCGGCGAAGGCCGCGCTGGCCGGCTTCGACGGCGACGTCTTGGTCCTGTTCGGCGATGCGCCGCTGGTCGAGACGGCGACGATGCGCCGCCTGCTCGCCGCGCTCGACGATGCGACGGGAGTGGCCGTGCTCGGCTTCCGCCCCGCCGACGCCGGCGCCTACGGCCGCATCGTCACCGACGGCGACCGCATCGTGAAGATGGTCGAGTTCAAGGACTCGACCCCCGACGAACGCGCCGTCACCCTGTGCAACTCGGGCGTCCTCGCCGCCCGCGCTGCCGAGCTGTGGCCGCTCCTCGACCGCGTAGGCAACGACAACGCGGCGGGCGAATACTACCTGCCCGACATCGTCGCGCTGGCCGACCGCCCGGGCCGCGTCGTCGAGGCGGAGGTGTGGGAGGTCGCCGGCGTCAACAGCCGCGCCGAACTCGCCGCCGTCGAGGCGGCGTGGCAGGCACGCGCCCGCGAACGCTTCATGGCCGCCGGCGTCACCCTGATCGCGCCCGAGACGGTGTGGTTCGCCCACGACACGGTGGTCGGTCGCGACGTCACCATCGAGCCGAACGTCGTCTTCGGCCCCGGCGTGACGGTCGCCGACGGCGTGGTGATCCACGCCTTCAGCCACCTCGAGGGCGCGACTGTCGGTCCGCGCGCCAGCGTCGGCCCCTTCGCCCGCCTCCGCCCCGGCGCGACCCTCGGTGCCAAAGCCAAGGTCGGCAACTTCGTCGAGATCAAAGCCGCGACGCTCGGCGAAGGCGCCAAGGTCAGCCACCTGACCTACATCGGCGACGCCAGCGTCGGTGCCGAGGCCAACATCGGCGCAGGCACGATCACCTGCAATTACGACGGCTTCTTCAAGTACCGCACGACCATCGGCGCGGGTGCCTTCATCGGCTCGAACAGCGCGCTCGTCGCCCCCGTCACCGTCGGCGACGGCGCGATCGTCGGCGCGGGCAGCGTCATCACCGCCGACGTCGCCCCCGGCGCGCTGGCACTAGCGCGGGGCACGCAGAGCGCGAAGGCGGGTTGGGCAACGCGCTTTGCCGCGGCGATGCGGGCGCGCAAAGCTGCCTGCTGAAGGTGGTCATCGCCGCGCTTGAAACGGATATCGCGGGGCGATATCCCTTCCTTCATGCGCACGCTTGTCGACATCCCGGAAGACGCACTCCGCACGCTCGACGCGCTGGCCGCGACGGCGCGACGCTCGCGCGCGGCGGAAATCCGCGAGGCGATCGACCGTCATATCCGCGCCAAGACGGAGCGCGCGTGGATCGATGCCGGGGCCGGCTATTGGAAGAACCGCACCGATGTCGGCGACGGGCTATCCTATCAGGACGCGATCCGCGAGGATCGGGACGAACCCTGAGCGACCCCTTTTTCGATACGAACATCCTCGTCGACTGGCTGCTCGATCGCCCTGAAGCAGCCGACGAACTCAAGCGATATCCGCGTCACCGGATCAGCCGCATCGTCTGGATGGAGATGCTGGCCGGCGAGCCGCCTTCGTCGCGCTCCCGGATCGAGCTGCTGCTTCGGCCGTTCGACATCGTCGAGCTGGACGAGCGGATCGCCCGACTCGCCGCCGACATCCGGCAGGAAGCACGGATCAAGCTCCTCGACGCCATCATCTTGGCAACGGCGAGGGTCAACGGCGGGACGCTCATCACCCGCAACACCCGCGACTTTCCGGCAACCATGCCGGGCATTCGCGTTCCCTACATCCTCTAGCGTCAGGGTTGAGCCATGTGCGGCATCATCGGCATTCTCGGAACCGGCGACGTCGCCCCGCGCCTTCTCGCCGGGCTCAAGCGGCTCGAGTACCGCGGCTACGACAGTGCCGGCATCGCCACCGTCCATGACGGGATCATCGACCGCCGCCGCGCGCCGGGCAAGCTGTCGAACCTCGCCGCGCGGCTGGAGGCCGAGCCGCTGCCGGGCGCGACCGGCATCGCCCATACCCGCTGGGCGACGCACGGCGG
>JAFARM010000221.1 GCA_019245455.1 Sphingomonadaceae bacterium
CGACCGCGCCGTCAAGCTGAAGCGCGAGATCAAGAAGAAGCTCGCCGCCGCCGCCGAGACGCCGGCCGCGTAAAGCCCGGTGCCGCGGCCGCCGATCCCGGTCCGCGCCGCCACCCACGCCGATTCGCCGCTGGTGCAGCGGGTGCTCGCCCGCGCCTTCGCCGACGATCCGGTGATGCGCCACCTGTTCCCCGATGACGCGACGCGGCCCGAGCGGCTGCGCCGCTTCTTCGCTCTCGTCGCGCGCGCCGAGAGCGACCCCGCCGACACGCTGATCGCGGAGCCGGACGAGACGGCGGCCACCGGCGACGGTGCCGCGGTCACCGTCTGGCGCAAGCCCGGCGCATGGCGCACACCGGTCGCGGCGATGCTTCGGCTGGCGTTGCCGATGCTGGCCACGTTCGGCACCGGCCTGCCGCGTGCGCTGCGCGTCCAGGACCTGCTCGAGAAGCATCACCCGCGCGAGCCGCACTGGTACCTCGAGTTCGCCGGCTGCGACCCCGCGCGGCAGGGGCGCGGGCTTGGCGGCGCGGCGATCCGCGCACGGTTGGCCGAGACCGACGCCGCCGGCATTGCCACCGCGCTCGAGACGGCAAACCCGGTCAACCTGCCGATCTACACGGCGCTCGGCTTCCGCGAGACCGGCACCTTCGACGTGCCCGGCGGCCCGACCTTCTGGACGATGTGGCGCGATCCGATCTAACGGGCTGTCGAGAGCGGCGCAGCCATCCTCCTCCCTTCTTCCCCTTCGCGGCTTCGCGGCTTCGCGTGAGAAAATCTTTGCACGCGAAGCCGCGAAGCCGCGAAAAGGCCACCGACGGCTCGGACAGCGCGGTATCGCGCGACGCGGCCGCCCACATGAGGTTCGATGCGTACCCCCGAGCAGGTTCTCCACGAGGTCTTCGGCTTCCCCGCCTTCCGCGGTCTGCAGGAAGGGATCGTCCACGACGTCTGCGCCGGGCGCGATGTGCTGGCGATCATGCCGACCGGCGCCGGCAAGTCGCTGTGCTACCAGGTGCCGGCACTGGTCCGGCCCGGGTGCGCGATCGTCGTTTCGCCGCTGATCGCGCTGATGGCCGATCAGGTGCGGTCGCTCCGGGCCTACGGCGTCGCCGCCGCGGCGCTCAACAGCGCGTCGGACGACGCCGACACGACGATGGCGGCGTTCCGTGCCGGCGAGCTCGACCTGCTGTTCGTCGCCCCCGAGCGCGCCGCGCTCCCCGGCTTCCAGGCGATGGTAAGCCGGGCCGAGATCGCACTCGTCGCCATCGACGAGGCGCACTGCGTCAGCCAGTGGGGCCACGATTTCCGCCCCGAGTACCGGACGCTGCGCGCCTTCTGCGACGCGCTCCCCGGCGTACCCCGGATCGCGCTGACCGCGACCGCCGACAAGGCGACGCGGGCCGACATCCTCGACCAGCTCGGCATCGCGCCCGACCGCATGGTCGTTGCCGGCTTCGACCGGCCGAACATCCGCTACGAGGTCGTGCCCAAGACCAACGGCCCGCGCCAGCTCGCCGCCTTCCTCGCGACGCAGCGCGGGCGGAGCGGCATCGTCTATGCGCCGACCCGTGCCATCACTGACCGGGTGGCGCAGTCGCTGGCCGAGAGCGGCGTGCCGGCGCTGCCCTACCATGCGGGCCTGGATGCAGCGATCCGCGCGCGCCACCAGCGCGCCTTCGTCGAGCGCGAGGACCAGGTGATGGTCGCGACCGTCGCCTTCGGCATGGGCATCGACAAGCCCGACGTCCGCTTCGTCGCCCACCTGGGCCTGCCGAAGTCGATCGAGGCTTATTACCAGGAGACCGGCCGCGCCGGGCGCGACGGCGAGCCGGCGGTCGCGCACCTGCTCTACGGCGCCGACGACATCGCGCGTGCGCGCCAGTTCATCGCGCAAGCGGCGGGCGATGCCGAGCGGAGGAAGGCCGAGACGGCGCGGCTCAATGCGCTGGTCGCCTTCTGCGAGACGGCGCAGTGCAGGCGCATCCCCTTGCTCACCTATTTCGGCGACCCCGCGCCGCCCCCATGCGGCAACTGCGACATCTGCCTCGCGCCGCCGGTGCTGTCCGACGCGACCGAGGCGGCGCGCAAGCTGCTGTCAGCCGTCTATCGCACCGGGCAGCGGTTCGGCGTCGGGCATCTGGTCGACGTGCTGCGCGGCGTGTTGGCGGAGAAGGTGCAGAAGTTCGGTCACGACAAATTGTCGGTGTTCGGCATCGGCCGCGACCTCGCCCCGACGGGCTGGCAGGCGCTCGTCCGCCAGCTCGAGGCGAGCGAGGCGCTGGTCCGCGGCGAGCACGGCGGGCTGGAGCTCGGCCCGGCCGCGCGGCCGATCCTGAAGGGCGAGGCGCAGGTCGCGCTGCGCGAGGCGCCGACGGCCGCCCGCACGCCCCGCGACCGGCGTGGGCGGGCGGGCGGCGAGGCCGACGACCCGCTGTTCGAGGCGCTGCGCAAGGTCCGCCGCGACCTTGCGGCGGCGAGCGGGGTGCCGCCGTACGTCGTGTTCCACGACGCGACCCTCCGCGCGATGGCCGCCCAGCGGCCCGCCACGCTCGACGCGCTCGCCCAGGTCAGCGGGGTGGGGGCGCGCAAGCTGGAGGCGTACGGCGAGGCATTCCTGAAGGTGTTGCAGGGGGCACGCTAGATCCTCTCCCCGCCTGTCCCGTTCCGTGCAATCCGCACCGTCATCCCCGCGCAAGCGGGGACCCATCTCCCGAAGCTTGCCGCGCTGCGACGGCACTCGGCCACCGGCACCGACGGCAGGAGATGGGTCCCCGGTTTCGCGGGGATGACAAGATTGGGCGCGGGACGCGCGGCCGTTGCCGCTTACTGGCCCCCTCCGTCACGGCTGCGCCGTGCCACCTCCTCCTGTGGGGGAGGAGCTTGGCGTTTGCCTCCCCGCGCACACCCGCTAAACCCCCTGCATGACCGACAACCTCCTGCCCAAGACCTTCGACCCGAGCGAGATCGAGCCCCGCCTCTACGCCCATTGGGAGGCGTCGGGCGCCTTCCGCCCCGACCGGCCCGACGCCGAGCCGTTCACCATCGTCATCCCGCCGCCCAACGTCACGGGCAGCCTTCACATCGGCCATGCACTCGACAACACGCTGCAGGACGTCCTCATCCGCTATCACCGGCTGAAGGGTCGGGACGCGCTGTGGGTCGTCGGCACCGATCATGCCGGCATCGCCACGCAGATGGTCGTCGAGCGGCAGATGGCCGAGGCGACGCAGGGGCCGAAGCGCTCCGACCTGACCCGCGAGCAATTCCTCGCCCATGTCTGGGAATGGAAGGCGACCAGCGGCGGCACGATCACCCGCCAGCTCCGCCGCCTGGGCGCGAGCTGCGATTGGGCGCACGAGCGGTTCACGATGGACGAGGGCTTCTCGGCCGCCGTGACCCGCGTGTTCGTCGACCTCTACAACCAAGGCCTGCTCTACCGCGACAAGCGGCTGGTCAACTGGGACCCCAAGCTGAAGACCGCGATCAGCGACCTCGAGGTCGAGAGCCGCGAGGTGCAGGGCAGCTTCACCCACATCCGCTATCCGCTCGCTGACGGCCGCCGCACCGCCGACGGGGCCGGCCATATCGTCGTGGCGACGACGCGGCCCGAAACGATGCTCGGCGACACCGCGGTTGCCGTCCACCCCGACGATCCGCGCTATGCCGGCGTCATTGGCGGCCACGTCGTCCTGCCGCTGTCGGGCCGGCGCATCCCCGTCATCGCCGACGCGCACGCCGACCCTGAGCTCGGCAGCGGCGCGGTCAAGATCACGCCGGCGCACGACTTCAACGACTGGGCGGTGTTCGAGCGGCACCGCGCGATCGGCTGGATCAACATCCTGGATGCCGAGGCGCGCATCGTCGCCGCCGACGGCGTTCCGGCGACGTACGTCGGGATAAGCCGCGAGGAGGCGCGCAAGGCCGTCGTCGCCGACCTGGAAGCCGCGGGCGCGGTCGAGCGGATCGAGGCCAAGACGATCCAGATGCCCTACGGCGACCGGTCGGGCGTGGTCATCGAGCCGCGGCTGACCGACCAATGGTACGTCGACGCGAAGACGCTCGCCGCACCCGCCACTGCGGCGGTGCGCGAGGGGCGAACCAGGTTCGTGCCGGCGACGTGGGAGAAGACGTACTTCAACTGGATGGAGAACATCCAGCCGTGGTGCGTCAGCCGGCAGATCACGTGGGGGCATCGGATCCCCGCCGCCTACGGGCCGCAAATTTCTGCGGACGGCCGCAGGATGACGGCGACGTGGAACACGGTGTTCGTCG
>JAFARM010000403.1 GCA_019245455.1 Sphingomonadaceae bacterium
TCGTCTCGACACCCGAGCCGAGCACCGTGAACGGCAGCGCGCCGGTCGGTGTCTGGAACAGCGCGCGCAGCGGCGCGGACGGGTTGGCGGCGGCACCAGCGAGCGCCGAGCAGACGCTGTACGCGCCCGTGGTGGTGGTGCCGGGCACCGGGGTCGGGGCGCGAAGCCCCAGGGCGCCGTTGATCGCGCCGACAAAGGTGTTCGTCCCCACCGCGTTGCCCGGCGTCGTCGGCACGACCGCGCAGTTCGCCGCCGTCGTCAGGTCCTTGATGATCACCGTGTCCGAGCGACCGCCCGACGGATCGCGCGTGTCGGCGAGGAACTTGTCGCTCGCGACTTCCGAGCGCAGCCAGCTGAAATTCGCGTTGACGACGAACGCCGGCGTCGGGCTGATGATCGCTTCCGCTTCGACACCGTAAATATTGGCGTCGACATTGTCGTTGACGGCGGTCCGCGACACGATGCGGCTGAGCTGCAGCCCCTTATACTTGTAGTAGAAGCCCGTCAGGTTCAGCCGGAACTGGCCATGGCCGAAATTGTTCTTCGAGCCCACCTCGAACGAGTCGATCGTCTCGGGCGCGAACACCGGCGACACCGCGAACGAGGGCGACAGCGGCGGGTTGAAGCCGCCCGACTTATAGCCGCGCGAATAGGAGGCGTAGAGCAGATTGTCGCGCGTGATCTTGTAATCGAGCACCGCGCGGCCGGTCAGCCGGTTGAACTTGACCGATTGACGCGCGAAATCCTGGTTGCCGGGCGTGAACGGGTCGAAGTCGAGATTGCCATAGCCAATCGACTGGTTGATATTGGTGGCGCCCACCGGCGCAAGGACGGCGTTGCCGACCGCGTCCTGGTACAGCGTCGAGCGCGCCGAGACGGTCTTGTCGTCGTGATTATAGCGCAGGCCCAGCGTCAGCTTCAGCTTGTCGCTGAAGCCATAATAGGCCTCGCCGAAGATGCCGTAGGAGCTCAGTTCGTAACGGGCGGTATTGTTGCGGAAGAAGGGCGACGCGCGGAACAGCGCCGGCGTATTGGGATTGCCGCCCAGTACGCCGCCGACCGACACCAGCGAGCCCAGCAGCGCCGACGTATAGTCGAGCGGGAAGGCGTTCACATAATAGCTGTTGTTGTGAACGAGGCTATCATAATAGATGCCGCCGATCAGGAAGTTGAACGGCCCATCCCACTTCGAATCGAGGTGCGCCTCGGCCGACCATTGCTCCGACCTCTGGCTCGATTCGTCGAACGCCAGCGGCGTCACGGGACAGCCATAGCGGTTGCCGCCGAACACGCCGACGCCATTGGGATCGGTGTTCGACGTGCAAAGCCCGCCCGCCGGCCCGTTCGGGATCAGCGCGTTGCGATAAGCGGCGAAGATGTTGGTCAACGACGGGCCGAGCGCCGGGCCGACAATGCCCGACAACACACCGGGGGTCGCATAGGCGTTGAGCGCCGCGAGCGAGCTCGCCGGGAAGGACGCGACCGCGAGGTTGTAAGCCTCCTGGGCGCTCACTTCGCTGCGCGAATAGCCCGCCGTGATGTTGAGCGCGAGCCCGCCAAAATCGTGGAAGACCTTCGCGGTATATTGCTCCTCCTCGGCATAGTAGCGCGGCGTGAAGTCGCTGTTGATCGTGCGGTTGTCGGTCGGGTTGACCGCATTGGCATACCCGTCGGGGGCATAGATGCTGCCGGTCGTCAGCGGCGCGTACAATGCCTGGATCAGCGGCACGACGGCGGCGGGGAACGCGCCCGCGATGCCGAGGTTGATCGTTTGCTGCGACGAGAAGCCGGTCGTCAGCTGCGAATTGGCGTTGACCACGCCATAGCCGAGCTGGTCGGGACGGCAGCCGAGGATGCCCGTCGTGTCGCGACCGCAGAGCTGCTTCTGGACGCGTGCGCGATTGTCCTTTTCGCGGAAATAATAGCCGATCAGGTCGACGCGCGTATTGGGATCGGGCTCCCAGCTCAGCGTGCCGCGCACCGAATAGAGGTTACGGCCGTCGATGCGGCTGTTGTTGAACTGATTGTACGTATAGCCGTCACGGTCGAGGTACAGGCCGGCGACGCGGATGCCGATCGTCTTGGTGATCGGCAGGTTGAAGGCGCCTTTCACCTGCTTGGAATCGTAATTGCCATATTCGAACTGGCCATAGGCATGGATGCCCGACAGGTCGGGCTTGGCGGTGATGAAATCGACCACGCCCGAGGTCGCGTTGCGGCCGAACAGCGTGCCCTGCGGGCCGCGCAGCACTTCGATGCGCTCCAGATCGTAGAACTCGCTCTCGAACAGCCGGGTGTTCTGCAGCGGCAGCTCGTTGACATGGATGCCCGTCGCCTGGTCGCAGGTGACGCCGACGCACAGATCACCGATGCCGCGGATCGTGAAACTCGACGAGGTGAAGTTCGTCTTGGTGAAGGTAATCGAGGGGAGGGTCAGCTGCAACTGCGTCGGATTGTTAATCTGCTGCCGCTCGAGCGCCGCGCCCGTAAAGGCCGTGACCGCGATCGGCACGTCCTGCAGCCGCTCCGACTGGCGCTGCGCGGTGACGACGATGTCCTCGCCATAGCTCGGCGTCGCTGGCTCGGCGGCCTGTTGCGCGGCGGCGTCGGGCGTGTTGGCGGTGGTGACCGCGCGCGCGTCGGCGGGCGGGTTGGCGGGCGCGGTCTGCGCGAAGGCGGGCGTGACCGCGGTCATCGCCAGCGCGGACGCGGCCAGCAGCTCGTATTTCTTCATGAATGCATCCCCTATATACCCCGTCGGTCTTCGCCGGCTGAACGTCTTCGTAAAACAGGTATGCCGATCTACCGCGTGGTTTCCGGCTGCGTCAACGGCGAGTTGAGGGCAAAGTATGCGCGCGGCCAACCATGTTGCGCAAAGGCGACAGTTGCGGATCAGGACCTTTCTGGCCCTGATCTTCTGGGGCACAGGGATGCGGCACGAATCGGCGGAAG
>JAFARM010000288.1 GCA_019245455.1 Sphingomonadaceae bacterium
ATCACGCGCTCCTGCGCGCGGCGCAGCTTCGACGCGGCGACCATTTTCATCGCCTTCGTGATCTGCTGCGTCGACTTCACGGCGCGGATGCGCCGCCGCATGTCAATGAGTGACGGCATCGGCTTAGGCGGCGGTCTTTGCGGGCGCGAATTCTTTGCCGAACTCGGTCAGCGCCTCATTCAGCTTCGCCTTCACGTCGTCGTCGAGGATCTTCTTCTCGGCGATCGTCGCGAGCACGCCCGGACGGTGCGCGTCAAGGAACCGGTACAGGCCCTCTTCATACGCCCGCAGGCGCTCGACCGGAATCGGATCGAGGTAGCCGTTGGTCGCCGCGTAGATGATCGCCACCTGCCGCTCGACCGCGAGCGGTTGGTACTGCTGCTGCTTCAGGATCTCGACGAGCCGCGCGCCGCGGGTCAGCTGCTGCTGCGTCGACTTGTCGAGGTCGCTGCCGAACTGCGCGAACGCCGCGAGCTCGCGGTACTGCGCCAGCGCCAGCCGCAGCGTGCCCGCGACCTGACGCATCGCCTTGATCTGCGCCGAGCCGCCGACGCGCGACACCGAGTTGCCGACGTTGATCGCCGGACGGACGCCCTGGTTGAAGAGGTCCGACTCGAGGAAGATCTGGCCGTCGGTGATCGAGATGACGTTCGTCGGGATGTACGCCGAAAGGTCGCCCGCCTGCGTCTCGATGACCGGCAGCGCCGTCAGCGATCCGCCGCCGAGTTCGGTCTTCAGCTTCGCCGCCCGTTCCAGCAGACGCGAGTGCAGATAGAAGACGTCGCCGGGGTACGCCTCGCGGCCCGGCGGGCGGCGGAGCAGGAGCGAGATCTCGCGATACGCCTGCGCGTGCTTCGAGAGGTCGTCGTAGATGCAGAGCGCGTGGCGGCCCGAGTCGCGGAAATACTCGCCCATCGCGCAGCCGGTGTAGGGCGCGAGGAACTGCAGCGGCGCCGGCTCCGACGCGGTCGCGGCGACAACGATCGAATATTCCATCGCGCCGTTCTCTTCGAGCGCGCGGACGATCTGGGCGACGGTCGAGCGCTTCTGGCCGACGGCGACGTAGATGCAGAACAGCTTCTTCGTGTCGTCGTCTTGCGCCGCGGCGTTCGGTGCCTTCTGGTTGATGAAGGTGTCGATGGCGACCGCGGTCTTGCCGGTCTGGCGGTCGCCGATGATCAGCTCGCGCTGGCCGCGGCCGACGGGGACGAGCGCGTCGAGAGCCTTCAGGCCGGTCTGCATCGGCTCGTGGACCGACTGGCGCGGGATGATGCCGGGAGCCTTCACCTCGACGCGGCTGCGCGTGACGTCGGTCAGCGGGCCCTTGCCGTCGATCGGATTGCCGAGGCCATCGACGACGCGGCCGAGCAGGCCCTTGCCGACCGGCACGTCGACGATGGTGCCGGTGCGCTTGACGGTGTCGCCTTCCTTGATCGCGCTGTCCGAGCCGAAGATGACGATGCCGACGTTATCCGCTTCAAGATTAAGCGCCATACCGCGAATACCGCCGGGGAACTCGACCATCTCGCCGGCCTGAACATTGTCGAGGCCGAAGACGCGAGCGATGCCGTCGCCGACGGACAGGACCTGACCGATCTCGCTGACTTCGGCCTCGGTACCGAAGTTGGCGATCTGGTCGCGGATGACCTGCGAGATTTCTGCGGCGCGGATGTCCATGATTAGCCCTTCATCGCCGTGGCGAGACTGTTCAACTTGGTGCGGATGGAGCTGTCGACCATGCGGCTGCCGACGCGGACGACGAGGCCGCCGAGGATTTCAGGATCGACGTGGAGGATCAGGTCGGCGTCGGTGCCGAGCCCGGCACGGAGCTTGGCCTTCAGCGCCGCCTGCTGTTCGGCGTCGAGCGGGTGCGCGCTCGTGACTTCGGCCGTGACCAGCCCCCGACTGCGGGCGTTCAGGCGGGCGAAGTCGCGGATCACCGCCGGCAGCGCCGACAGCCGGCGGTTGTGTGCCAGGACGCCAAGGAACTTCGCGGTAAGATCGTCGATTTGCAGCGACTTGGCCACCGCCGCCACCGCCGTTCCGGCCGCCGCGCGGTCGATCATCGGGCTCGTCGTCAGCGTCCGCAGGTCGGCGGAGTCGGCAAGCGCGGTGCGCAGCGTGTCCAGACTCCGGGTGACCACATCGACGGCCTGCTGCGCACGGGCGAGGTCGAACAGCGCGGTCGCATAGCGCCCCGACAGTCCCGCAACGATACCGCCCGATGTTTCCACGAAACCCGTCCACAGCGCCGGTGATGGCCGAAAATGCCCGTGAATCCGCTGCGAGCCTCGGCCCCTGCGGTGAGCGAGCGGGGCGTTAGCATGGGCCTTCCGGCGAAGCAAGGCGGCCGCCGGCGACAGGGAACCGGAAGCGCGATGCCGGGTTGTCGGCGGAACAAACGAGGGAGCCCCCGCGATGAAGTCATTGACCCTGTTCGCCGCCGCCGCCGTGGCGCTGGCCCCTGCCGCCGCCTTCGCCGTCCCGCTGCCGGCCGCCACCTATGTGATGAAGGCGGGGGCCAGCGATATGTTCGAGATCGAATCGTCGAAGCTGGTTCAGGACAGCAAGGACCCGCAGATCCAGCAGTTCGCCCAGCAGATGATCACCGATCACACCAAGTCGACGGGCGACGTCATGACCGCGGCCAAGGCCGATGGCCTCAACCCGCCGCCGCCGGCGCTGACGCCCAAGCAGAAGGGCATGATCGATTCGCTGAAGCACACGACCGGGGCCAAGCGCGACCTGCTCTACACGAAGCAGCAGGTCCTGGCGCACAAGGAGACGCTCGCCTTCCAGCAGGAATATGCGCGCTCGGGCGACAAGCCGAACCTGAAGACGACGGCCGGCCAGATCGTGCCGGTGGTCCAGAACCATCTGTCGATGGTCGAGGGCATGACGCCGGCGGCGGCCAAGAACCAGTAGCCACCTCCCGGTGCGGTGGCCGAACCGCCACCGCACCCTAGCGTTCGCCCGCGCACCCTGACCGAACGGCGGCCGGCGGAGTGTCGCAGGCGCGATTGTCGGGCAACCTTGTTCCCGGCGCGCTGTTCACCTGCCAGCAAGGGTGGAGGTCGCGATGCACGGGTTCAAGGTTGTTGGAATGATCGTTCTCGGATTGGCGGGGGTGCCGGCAGCGGCCGCGATCCAGACCGTGCCGCTGGCCGGCGTCAGCTTTTACGACACGCCATACACCTATGATTTCGGGGCCGGCAACACGATCACCTTCACCACCGTCGATAGGACCTTCTTCGCCTACAACCCGGCCGGCGTCTCGACCGGCGGCACGGTCCAGATCGCGAGCTTCGGCGCGCCCTTCTATGATCCGCCGCAGCCGACGTCCTATTTCACCAACCGCGGCGGCAGCTTCGGGCCGGGGGCCAACATCACCGCGCTGTTCCTGTCCTACGCGACGCCGGCGGCGGTGCCCTACTCGATCAGCGAGGGCCTGGTCGGGCTGCGCTTCGATCTCGGCCGCGGTTATCAGTACGGCTATGCCGATATCGCCGGCTCGACGCTGTACGGCCTGCGCTTCCAGACGACACCCGGCCTCGCGCTGCCGTTCGGTGCCGTTCCCGAGCCGGCGGCCTGGGCGCTGATGGTCGTCGGCTTCGGCCTGGTCGGCGCGGCGACGCGGCGGCGGCAGGCGGTTCCCGCCTAGGGGCCGATCTCCCGCGCCAGGCTGGCCAGAAGGTTGGGCACGGCGGTCAGGTACGGGCGTTCGGCGTCGATGATCGCGTGGAACGCCTGGCGCTTGATCGTCGCCGTCGCGCCAGGCGCGAGGGTACCGGCCGGAACGGTCGACGCGACGATGTCGATCAGCCGGTCGGCGGCGTGGAGGCGACCCCAGAGATAGTCGTTCTCGCGATAGGCACGACTGAAGAACGCGCCGAACGAGTTGAACTGCGTGCCCTTCAGCGTGGCTTCGTGGCCGCCGGCGCGGATGGCGACGGCGTCGTCGGGGCTGATGCGATCGACCTTGATCTCATCGAACTCGTCGAGGCCTTCGCCGTGGAGCAGCGGCAGCAGGACGACGTCATAGAACGGGAAGCCGAGCCAGGCGCGGAGAAGTGCACGCCGGAGCGGCGAAGCGACGTCAAGTGCAAGCATTTCGACCAGCGCAGCGTCGGTAGCGGCATCGAGCGCCTTGAGGTCGAGGCCCCGCTCGAGCGCGAGCAGCGCCGCGAGGGGGTCGCGCGCCGCACCGGCATAGGCCGGATCGTCGGGCACGCGGCGGCGCAGCGCGGCATAGGGCGCGAGGAGGCGATAGGTACCTGCCTTCAGCGCGTCGATCGCCGGCCGTTCATCGTCACCAAGCGCTGCGGCGAGCAGATTGATCCGGCGGAGCAGGAAGCGCAGCCGGCGGATGCGGAATTCAAGGTCGAAGCGACGCAGGAAGTCGACGAAGGCGGAATAGGCACCGCCGCGCGCCGACGCCGCGGCGGCGCTCAGCCGCTGCTCGTCGATATAGGCGGCAATCGCCGGCCCGGCCGCTGGATCACCCGCGAGCGCGGCGATGCGCGCGGCGACACTATCGCTTACCTGCGCAAGCTTCAGCGCACCATAAGCCGCATACGCGAAGCCGGACGCCCGCGCCGCCGCCGTCTGCGCCCGCGAGCGCCACGCGCCGAGCCGCGTCGGGTTGAGCGGCAGCATGAAGAACCGCATCCCGATCGCCGCTTCGACCGCCGCATCGACCTCGGGCGTCATCGCCTCGATGACCCCGCGCAGCCGGCGGATGGTGGCGGTCATCGCCGCGATCGCCTCCAGGTTATCGCGGATCGGCTGCTCGCGCGGGATGTCGGCCAGCGCGCGCAGGATGGTGGTGAAAAATCCAGGCGGGCTGTCCCCGGTCTGGCCGTGCCTTCCCGGCATCGGGTCGATGTAGACGAAGCGGCGGTCGACCTCCCGGTGGGCCGGGCGATGGCGCAGCGCCTCGATCGCCGGCCCGAACGGGCGATTGTTCAGCACGCTGCCATCGATCAGCGGCGCTGCCGCCGGGGCGGCGTGGCGCGGGAAGATACGGCGCAGGAAGGCGTCGCGCCCTGGCCAGGTCCGGCCGCGCGCGGCGACCACGGCGTCGATCTCGGCGACGTCGGCGGGCGGGAAGGCACCGGGGAAGCTGGCCGTCGCGCGCGCGGCGAAGGCGAGTTCGGCCGGATCGGCGATCGCGCGCGGCCCGGCACCGGCCGGCGAGCGGAAGCCGATGACGAGGCGGTGCTCGGTCTCGACGATCTCGCCGGGCGAGTGGAGCGCGAGCCGTTCGGGGCGACCGTGGAAGTCGGTGACGGTGACGAACAGATCGAGCGGCAGGCCGGCCGGGATCAGCGGCGTGCCGCCGCCCATCGCCGCCATCGTCTGCAACGCGTCGTACAGCATCGTCGAGAAGCTGACGCCCGAGAACGGTGGCCGAAACCAGCGCGAGCGCATGAAGCGCGACAGCTTGGCCCGAACCTCGCCGCGCGCCGCCGGATCGACCACGGCATCAGCCATGCCGAGCCCCTGCCGGCGGGCATACCAGACGAGCGGAGTTGCCCACCACTTGGTGAAACGCCCGGCCGCGCCGCCCTTGTCGAGCAGGGCGTCGATGTCGGCCCCCGCCAGCCACAACTCGCGCAAGGGTTCCATGTCGCGGCCGCCGGCAATCGCGTCGGCAAGGAGGATGCCGTTGATGCCACCGGCCGACGCGCCGGCGACGATGTCGACAACCACGCGCAGGTCGACGGTGTCGCCGATGGCGTCGAGCAGTGCCGCATAGGCCGCCTCGCTGTCGTTGCCGGGCGCAGCATCGCGGCGCCGGGCGGCGGAAGCGCGGAGCAGCTTCCAAACCTCCTTGGTGATGCCGTGCATATAGATGGCGAGGCTGATGCCGCCGTAGCAGACGAGGGCGAGCCGAAGTTCCTTCTCGCGCACCCGGTCCCTCCCCGTCGCACGAAGCCTATCATCCGCCGCGGCGGCATGGAAGTTCCACGCGCGGTTGCCCGCCGATGTGCGCCTGCCGTAAGGTCGCGGCAATGATGCGAGGGGAGTGAACGCCGATGCCAACCCTGTTCGACCTGACCGGCCAGACCGCGCTGATCACCGGCTCGTCGCGCGGCATCGGCAAGGCGATCGCCCACCGCATGGCCGAACACGGCGCGAACGTCGTCGTCAGCAGCCGCAAGGCCGACGCCTGCGACGCCGCGGTGGCCGAGATCAACGCCGCCGTCGGCCGCGAGGCGGCGGTCGCCATTCCGGCCAACATCGCCGACAAGGGCGCGCTGCAACGGCTGGTCGACGGTACGCGGCAGCGTTTCGGCCGCATCGACGCGCTCGTCTGCAACGCGGCGTCGAACCCCTATTACGGCCCGGCCGCGGGGATCAGCGACGATCAGTTCATCAAGATCCTGCAAAACAACATTGTCTCAAATCACTGGCTGATCACCATGGTCGCGCCCGACATGGTGGCACGCCGCGACGGCTCGATCATCATCGTCTCGTCGATCGGCGGGCTGCGCGGATCGACGCTGCTCGGCGCCTACGCCATCTCCAAGGCGGCCGATATGCAGCTCGCGCGCAACCTCGCGGCCGAGTACGGGCCGGCGAACGTCCGGGTGAACGCCATCTGCCCAGGGCTGATCAAGACCGATTTCGCCCGCGCCTTGTGGGAGGACCCGGCGAACCTCGAGGCATCGACCTCGCGCACGCCGCTGGCCCGCATCGGCGTGCCCGACGAGATCGCCGGCATGGCGGTGTTCCTCGCGGCGAAGGCGGGCGGGTTCACCACGGGGCAGAGCTTCGTCATCGACGGCGGGGCGACGGCGGTCTGAGGGGGAACCATGGCTCGCAGGTTCTTCGGCACCGACGGCATCCGCGGGCTGACCAACACCCCGCCGATGACCGCCGAGACGGCGATGCGCGTCGGCCAGGCGGCGGGCACGCGCTTCCTGCGCGGGCGTCACAAGCACCGCGTCCTGATCGGCAAGGACACGCGCCTGTCGGGCTATATGATCGAAAGTGCGCTGACCGCGGGGTTCACCTCGGTCGGCATGGATGTGGTCCAGGTCGGGCCGATGCCGACGCCGGCGGTCGCCATGCTGACCCGGTCGATGCGCGCCGACCTTGGCGTCATGGTCTCGGCCAGCCACAACCCGTTCCACGACAATGGGATCAAATTGTTCGGCCCCGACGGCTACAAGCTCAGCGACGCCGACGAGGCCGAGATCGAGGCGCTGCTCGACACGGCCCCGGTCCTCGCCGCGCCCGCCGCGATCGGCCGCGCCCGGCGCATTGACGACGCCCAGGGGCGCTACATCCACTCGGCCAAGTCGAGCTTCCCCGAGCGGCTGCGCCTCGACGGGCTCAAGGTCGTCATCGATTGCGCCCATGGTGCCGCCTACAAGGTCGCGCCGGCCGCGCTGTGGGAGCTGGGGGCCGACATCGTGCCGATCGGCGTCAACCCGGACGGCTTCAACGTCAACGCCGAGATCGGCTCGACCCACCCGGCGGCGATGCAGGAGCGCGTCGTCGCGTCCGGTGCCAATATCGGCATCGCCCTCGACGGCGACGCCGACCGGCTGATCATCGCCGACGAGAACGGCGCGCTGGTCGACGGCGACCAGCTGATGGCGCTGATCGCCGGCGACTGGGCGCGGCGCGGCAAGCTCAAGGGTGGCGGGCTGGTGGCGACCGTCATGTCGAACCTGGGGCTGGAGCGGTACCTGGGCGGTCTCGGCCTGACGCTCGAGCGCACCGCGGTCGGCGACCGCTATGTGCTCGAGGCGATGCGGGCGCGGGGGTTCAACCTCGGCGGCGAGCAGTCGGGGCACATCATCCTCGCCGACCACGCGACCACCGGCGACGGGCTGGTCGCGGCGCTGCAGATCTTGGCCGTGCTGATCCAGGCGGGCAAGCCGGCGAGCGAGCTGCTCCACCTGTTCGACCCCCTGCCGCAGCTGTTGAAGAACGTCCGCTTCGCCGGCGGCGCGCCGCTTGAGACGCTCCCCGTCCAGCAGGCGATCGCGGAGGGGGAGGCGCGGCTGAACGGCACAGGCCGGGTCCTCATCCGCAAGAGCGGCACCGAACCGCTGATCCGCGTCATGGCCGAGGGCGAGGACATCGCCTTGGTGACGGCGGTGGTCGACGACATCTGCGCGGCGGTGGCGGCGGCGGGGTGAATTGGCTGCATAAAGGCGTTCTTCTACAGCGCTTTAGCCGTTCCATTTTCCATCACGAATCCATCATTTTTCTCGAAGACTTCTGCTAACTGCTTGCGCGTCATCAACGCCGGCGGGGAGAAAACGGTATGACGCTCAAGGGACTGATTGTTCGCCAACCTTGGATCGGGAAAATTCTCGCCGGATCTAAGACTTGGGAAATGCGCTCTACTGGATGGAAACATCGCGGACCCATCGCACTGATCGAGAAGGGTTCAGGCCTAGTAGTAGGCGTTGCGCGGATGGTCGACGATCGCGCACCTCTCACGCTCACAGAGATGCTAAAGACGATTCACCTGCACGGAATACCAGCTGATGACATCCCCGGCGTTGTGCGGGATGGCTGGGTTCGTCCGTGGGTACTCACCGACGTTCGCAGGCTCAACCGTCCCGTCCCCTACTTACATCCGAGCGGCGCTGTTAAGACCGTCAACTTGGACGAGACGGTCAGTAGGCAAGTGCTCGTACAGGTTCCTAGCTGGCCTCGGTCGAACTTGGCGGCATGATCCCCCGCATCCTCATCATTGCCGGGTCCGACTCGTCGGGCGGGGCGGGCATTCAGGCCGACATCAAGACCGTCACCGTCCTCGGCGGCTATGCGGCGACGGCCGTCACGGCGGTGACGGTTCAGGATACGACCGGGGTCCACGCGGTGCACCCCATCCCGGCCGCGACCGTCGCGGCGCAGATGCGCAGCGTTATCGACGATATCGGCGTCGATTGCGTCAAGCTCGGGATGCTCGGCTCGGCCGAGGTCATCGCCGCCGTCGCCGACGTGCTGGCCGGGGTCGATGCGCCGGTCGTGCTCGATCCGGTGATGGTGGCGAAGGGTGGGGCGACCCTGCTCGACGACGATGCGGTCGCGGCGCTGGCGGCGCTGCTGCCACGCGCGGCGCTGGTGACGCCTAACACGCCCGAACTCGCGGCGCTGACCGGGACCGAGATCGAGGACGAGGGCGACGCATTGCTCGCCGCACAGGAGCTGGTCGCGCAGGGCGCGCGCGCCGTGCTGGCCAAGGGCGGGCACCTCGGCGGCGACGAGGTTGCCGACTGGCTGGTGACGCGCGGCGGGCACCGGCGGTTCGCGTCCCCGCGCATCGCCACGCCGCACACCCACGGCACCGGCTGCACGCTGGCCTCGGCGATCGCCGTCGGGCTGGGGCGCGGCGAAGCGCTCGAGGACGCGGTGGCGGAAGCGCGGGCGTACCTGCTCGGCGCGATCGAGCACGCGCCGGGCTTCGGGCGGGGGCACGGGCCGCTGGGGCACGACTGGAGCCTCGTCCGGTGAGCCACTGCCTGACCCGCGAACGCGCGTCGCCTTGTCTATCGCGCGAACGCGCG
>JAFARM010000060.1 GCA_019245455.1 Sphingomonadaceae bacterium
CAAGCTCGCCGCCGCGCTCCCCGAGGGCGATGGCTGGCAGTACGAGCCCAAGTGGGACGGCTTCCGTTGCCTCGATTTTAAGGACGGCGGCGACGTTGCGCTGATGTCGAAGTCGGGCAAGCCGCTCGACCGCTTCTTCCCCGAAGTAGCGACCGCGGTCGCCGGCCTCGGCGCCGACCGCTTCGTCATCGACGGCGAGCTGCTGATCGTGCGGGACGGCGTCGCCGACTTCGACGCGCTCCAGGCCCGCCTCCACCCGGCGGCGAGTCGCATCGCCCGGCTGAGCCGCGAGACGCCCGCGCGGCTGATGCTGTTCGACTGCCTCACCGCCGGCGACGCGGTGCTGATCGATGCGCCGCTCTCGGCGCGCCGTGCCGCGCTCGAGCGACTCGTCGCCGGCGAGGCGAGCGTCGACCTGTCACCCGCGACGGGCGATCGGGCAGCGGCGGCAGCGTGGCTGGCGGCGAGCGGCGGCGCGCTCGACGGCATCGTCGCCAAGCGCGTCGACGATCGCTACCATCCCGGCGAGCGGGCGATGGTCAAGGTCAAGCCGCTGCGCACAGCGGACTGTGTCGTCGGCGGCTTCCGCCGTGCGAGCGGCAGCGATTCGGTCGGCTCGCTCCTGCTCGGGCTGTACGACGATGCGGGGCGGCTGAACCACGTCGGCTTCTCCTCCGGCATCAAGGACGAGGAGCGAGCGAGATTGACCGCCCGCCTCCAGCCGCTCGCCGGCGGCAGCGGCTTCACGGGCAGCGCTCCCGGCGGCCCCAGCCGCTGGTCGACCGGCCGGTCAGCCGAGTGGGTGCCGCTGCGCCCGGAGCTGGTCGTCGAGGTCCGCTACGACCAGGTCACCGCCAGCCGCTTCCGCCACGGCACGGCGCTGGTGCGCTGGCGGCCCGACAAGGACCCGCGCCAGTGCACCTGCGACCAACTGGCGCCGCCGCTGCGCCCGGCCGAGATCGCCGCGCTCGTCACCCCGCGCTAGGAATCGCGTGCCGCTTGGGTTACGTTCGCGTCAATCTCTGGGGAGATGCGTCATGGATCATGTCGATGTGCTGATCGTCAGGGCCGGCCTGTCGGGCATCGGTGCCGCCGTCCACCTGCAGAAGGGCGCGCCCGACCGCAGCTTCGCTCTGCTCGAACGGCGGCAGGCGATCGGCGGCACGTGGGACCTGTTCCGCTATCCCGGCATCCGTTCCGATAGCGATATGTTCACGCTCGGCTACCGCTTCAAGCCATGGACCGCGGCCAAGTCGATCGCCGACGGCCCGTCGATTTTGTCCTATGTCCGCGAGGCCGCCGCCGAGAACGACGTCGAGCGCGACATCCGCTTCGACCACAAGGTGACCGCCGCGTCGTGGTCGTCGGCCGACGCGCGCTGGACGGTAACGGCGCAGCGCGGCGACGGCTCGACCGCGACCCTGACCTGCACCTTCCTCTATATGTGCAGCGGCTACTACAGCTACGACGAGGGCTATCGGCCGGAGTTCGCTGGCGAGAGTGATTTCGCCGGGCGCATCGTCCACCCGCAGTTCTGGCCCGACGACCTCGACTATGCGGGCAAGCGCGTCGTCGTCATCGGCAGCGGCGCGACCGCCGTGACGCTGGTGCCCGAGATGGCGAAGACGGCGGCGCACGTGACCATGCTGCAGCGGTCGCCGACCTATGTCATCAGCCGCCCGGGCAACGACGCCGTCGCCGACCGGCTGCGCGCGGTCCTGCCGTCGAAGCTCGCCTATGCGCTGGTCCGCTTCAAGAACATCGGCTGGAGCCAGTATTTCTATCGCATGACGCGCAAGCAGCCCGACAAGGTCCGCGACCTGCTGCTCGACGGGGTCAAGCAGGAGCTGGGCGAAGGCTATGACATCGCCACCCACTTCACCCCGCGCTACAAGCCGTGGGACCAGCGGCTGTGCCTGATCCCCGACGCCGACCTGTTCGCCGCGATCAAGGCGGGGGCGGCGAGCGTCGTCACCGACCACATCGACCATTTCACCGCGACGGGCATCAGGCTGAAGTCGGGCGAGGAGCTGCCCGCCGACGTCATCGTCACCGCGACGGGCCTCAAGCTGATCGCGCTTGGCGGCATGAGCGTCACGGTCGACGGAAAGGCGATCAAGCCCGGCGACTGCATCGCCTACAAGGGGATGATGTTCTCGAACGTCCCCAACCTGGCGCTCAGCCTCGGCTACATCAACGCCTCGTGGACGCTGCGCAGCGACCTCATTGCCGGCTATGTCGTTCGCATCCTCAACCACATGAAGGCGACGGGCACGGCGATCGCGACGCCGGTGCCGGGGCCCGACGTCCACGCCGAGCGCCTCGCCTTCGACCTGTCGAGCGGCTACGTCCAGCGCGCGGTCGATGCCATGCCGAAATCAGGCAACCGCCGGCCGTGGAAAGTGACGGCGAATTACGTCCTCGACACGCTCGAGCTGCGCTTCGGCAAGGTCGATGACGGCGAACTCCGTTTCACCACGGTACACGAGGCGACGTCCGCCGCCGGCGCCCGGGAGCTGCTCGCCGCCTAAGCCTGCGGTGTGGAATCCGATCCGGTGGGGTCGGGCTGCGGCGACTTCGCGCGGCGCATGGCCTCGGCCTCGCTCCGCCGCCGGGCGGCCCACGCATCGTGATATTCACTCGGCCGTACCGTCGGCACGATCATGCACACGCTCTGCGTCGGCAGGATCATCCCCCAGTCGTGGATCAGCTGTTTGTACGCGGTGCCGACCGGCCGGACGTTGCGGTCGAGATCATAGAGGCCGAGCGGGTTGACGCGTCCGACGTCGGCGCGCAGCGCGCTGTCCCAGTCGACCTGATCGGTCAGCGAGTACCAGGTGAAGCCGACGATCGGGATGCCGTCGTTGCGCACGCGCAGCACGCTCGACCACTGCTTCCACAGCCACTCGACCGACGCCTGCCCGCCGTGCTCGTAATCGGCGAAGTTGGTTTCGGTGTGCATCACCGGCAGGCGGTAGCGGTCGAAATACTGCCAGGTGATGCCGTCGTAGCCGAACACTTCCCCTGATGCGCGACTGCTGCCGTCGGCGGCAACACGGTGCTCGTTGGTCAGGTAATAGTCGTTGCCCATGATGCAGTGTTGCTTCAGCCGCGTGTGCATGAACCAGTCGTACTCCTCGCGGGTCATGCCGTTGTCGAGCAGGTACTGGTACATCTCCGACCCGACCCGCCGACCGAAATTGAGGTCGAGGCTGAGGAAGCGGAGCGCGTTCAGCACCTCCGCCGGGCCGATCGCGGCGGGGTTGTCGGCGTGGAAATACTCCGACGACTCGGACTGGATGAAGATGGCGTCGGGCCGCGCGTCGAGGATCGCCTGCATCGCCATGACGTTCGCCTGGACGAGGTGCTTCAGTGCGGTGACGAAGCTATGGTCGCTCGTCAGCTGCTCGTTCCACCAACCGTACTTGGCCGAGAAGATGGCGCAGATGAACATCTCGTTGATCGGCGTGTAGAGCTGGACCCAGGGGAACCGCCGCGCGAATTCGCCCGCGTAGCGCGCGAACAGCGGCGGGAAGTCGGGGTTCTGGAAGTCGCCCAGCCAGTCGGGCAAGCCGAAGTGACAGAGGTCGACGATCGGCGTGATGTCGCGCTTGAGCAGCTCGCCGAAGGTCATGTCGGTGAACGACCAGTCGTACTTGCCCTCGCCGAGCCACGTCGTGTGGATCGGCGGGCCGTAGCGCAGATAGTGGATGCCGAGCTCGGTGACGGCGGCGAAGTCCTCGCGCCAGTATTTGTAATGGCCACACTTCGCCATCTCGTCGACGCGCTTGCCGCCTACCGTGGGGTAGCTGTTCTCGATGCCGGTGGCGAACATGAACATGGTCATCGGCAAGGTCCTTACGGGTCGCGCGCCACAGCCCGAGACGGGCGGTTAAAGCGACGCAACCGGCGGCGGGGCGGCGTGGTTCCGCCGGCGCATCAAGACGGCGCAAGCTTCGGCAACGCTCGCCAAGTCGCCACCGTCGCGCTAGGCTGTGGCGATGGACGTCCACGTCCCCTTCCGCACGCCGACGCCGGGGCAGCTGGCGCTCGCCGCCGCGATCCCCGCCGCCGGACAGGCGGCACCGGCGACGATCGGCCGCGTGCCGGCAGCGGTCTACACCGACCCGGCGCACTTCGCCGTCGAGCAGGCGGCGCTGCGGCGGCTGCCGGTCGTCGTCGCGCCCTCGGCACTGCTGCCGCGACCCGGGATGAGCGTGACCCACGACGGCTTCGGCGTGCCGCTGCTGCTCGCCCGCGACTCGCGCGGGACGATGCGCGTGTTCCTCAACGTCTGCCGCCACCGCGGGACGCGACTGGTCGAGGGCTGCGAAATCGCCGAGGTGCCGCGTCTCGTCTGCCCCTACCACGCGTGGAGCTATGCCCTCGACGGCCGGCTGACCGGCCTGCCGCGCCCCGAGACCTTCGGCGGGATGGACAAGGGCGAGCGCGGGCTGGTCGAACTGCCGAGCGTCGAGGCGGGCGGGCTGATCTGGGTCGGGCTCGAGCGCGATCGGACCTATGACTTCAGCCTCGCCGCCGGGCCGCTCGCCGCCGACTTCGACGCGCTGGGGTTCGCCGACCAGCACCTGTATCGCCGCCGGACCCACACGGTCGCGGCGAACTGGAAGCTGATCATGGACGCGTTCCTGGAGAGTTACCACGTCACGCGCCTGCACGCGGCGACGATCGGCCCCTTCTTCCAGGACGGCGTGACGACCGGCGACACGATCGGCCCGCACGCGCGATCGGCGGTCGGGCGGGCGGAGAAGCTCGAAGGGGTCGACTGGTCGGATTGGGCGGCGCTGCGGCAGACGGTGACCTTCGCCTACCAGCTGATCCCCGGCACCGTCGTCGTCGCCTCGCCCGATTACATCAACATCATGACGCTGATGCCGCGCGCGGTCGGCGGGACGCTGGTCGAAGACTTCATGCTGATTCCCGAAGAACCGCTGGCGCCGAAGGCCGAGGCGCACTGGCAGCGGTCGTGGGACCTGCTCGACGGCGGCGTCTTCGCGAGCGAGGACTTCCGCGCCGCCGCCCTCGGGCAGGAGGGCCTCGCCTCGGGTGCGGTCGACCATGTCCTGCTGGGCGGGCTCGAGCAGGGGGTCGCGCGCTTCCACGACACGGTGGCACGGCTCATCGCCGCAGGGTGACGCGGCGTGCCCGCGGGGCTTGCCTGCGGGCGCGGCGGGGGCGTAGCCTTGGCCATCCCGAATCGCGTCAGGAGGGCATCATGACCTCGGCCACCTACGTCATTCTGTCGGGCGCGCTCAGTTTCGGCGCGCCGCTCGCGGTCGCGGTGTACGAGATCGTGACGCTGCGCCGGCGGGGTGGCGGCGGCGACGACGGCCGCGATCCACCCCCGGCTGGCCCCAAGCCGCTGCCCGACTGCCTGCAGCCGCACGTCCTGCTTCAGCCCCGCCGCATCCGCGAGTTGCAGGACGCCTGAGGCCTGACAGAAGGAGTGTCGCGCGGCACTTCTGCTTAGGTCGTGAAGTAAAATCAGGCTGGAAATTTCTTGCGGGCTGGCATAAGCGGTATCGGCAGACATCAACTACTGGAGGTCGATCATGCCGACAGTATATCTC
>JAFARM010000138.1 GCA_019245455.1 Sphingomonadaceae bacterium
GAGCTGAACCGCGCCGGCCTCAACCGCGTCGCGCTAATCACGGTGGAGCAGGGCGCGGGCAAATGACCCGAGGCGAGGGGATCGGGCTGACGCTGGCCGTCATCGGCCATGTCCTGCTGTTCGCGATCCTCTCGCTCGTCTGGGCGGCGAAGCCCGCGCCGCTGCCGACGCCCAAGCCGATCGAAGTGTCGCTCGCCGACGATATCGCGCTCGACCAGCATGCGCCCGCCGCGCCCGAGCCGCCGTCGCAATCCGCCGCGCCCGAGCAAGGCCCGCCCGAAGACGCGCCGCCGCCCGCCAAGGCCGAAGAGGTCGCGCCCGATCCGACGCCGCCCAAGCCGCAGCCCGAGGCCGCGCGGCCGCCCAAGCCAGCCCCGGAAAAGCCTGCACCGCCCAAGCCGGTCGCGGCCAAGCCGGACAAGCCCGACAAGGCCAAGCCCGCGCCGGCCAAGCCCGCCGCGCCCGCGACCAAGTCCGTTGCGGCGGCAAAGACCGCCGGGACCAACCCTAAGGCGACCAAGGCCAAGCCGTCCGGATCGCTGCTCGACGACGATTTCCGCAAGGGGCTGACGCAGGCACCGTCCAAGGCCAAGCCGTCGGAGGCGGCGCCCGGCGCGGTGATGGACGCGAAGGCGGCGGCGGACATCGGCTCGGCGATCCAGCGGCAAGTGCAGCCCTGCGCCAACCGGCAAGTCATTCCCGGCCCCGGCGCGTCGCGGATCGTCGCGATCGTGCGGTTGCAGCTCAACCGCGACGGAACGCTCGCCGCGCGTCCGACGGTATCTCCCAATCACCGCGGCGTTGATGACGACAACCGCATCTATGTCGATGCGGTGGATCGCGCTGCGCTTGCGACCTTCACGGGCTGTACACCGCTCAAGGGCTTGCCACAGGAACTTTACGACGTACCGCGAGGGTGGAAAACCTTCTCGACTACCTATCACATGCCTGGCTGAGGGATGACGACGATGCTCCACAAGACGATCCTCACGCTGGTGGTCGCGCTCGCCGGAATCGGCGCGACGCAAGCCCAGACCGTCCCTGCGCCCGCGCCGACCGCGACCCCCGCTCCCCCGGCGGGCGGCGCGTCCGACCCGCAGCAGCAGGGCGAGCTGGTGGTCGATGTCGTCGGCGGGCAATCCGCTCCGCTCGGCATCGCCATTCCCGTCCTGCCGACGTCGGAAGTCGCCAACACCGCCGCCGGGCGCACCGACGTGCTCGGCCAGCAACTGGCCGGGATCGTCACCAACGATTTGCGCAATTCCGGCCTGTTCAAGCCGCTCGACTCGGGCGTGCGCCCCGTCGGCTATGCCGAAGTGACTGCGCCGAGCTTCGACTATTGGGGCCCGGCCGGCGCTGCCGCGCTGGTGCAGGGGTTCGTGCGCGCCAACGGGGACGGCACGCTGACGGTCGGCTGCTATCTGTACGACGTGTCGTCGCGCGCCGAACTCGCGCGGCAGGGGTTCGTCGTCGCGCCCGCCGACTGGCGCCGCGCGGGGCATAAGTGCGCCGACATGGTCTATTCGAAGCTGACCGGCGAAGGCCCCTATTTCGACAGCCGCGTCGTCTACGTCTCGGAGACGGGGCCGAAGGGCAAGCGCATCAAGCGCCTCGCGATCATGGACCAGGATGGCGGCAACCACCGCTTCCTCACCAACGGCCAGGCGATCGCGCTGACGCCGCGCTTTTCGCCGGACCAGAAATCGATCGTCTACATGAACTACCTCAACGATCGTCCCGCCATCTACGTGTACGATATTGGGACAGGTCGGCAGCGCCTGCTGATGCCCAACACCAACCTGACGTTTGCGCCGCGGGTCTCGCCGGATGGCCGCTGGGTGCTGTTTTCGATGGCGATCGGCGGGAATACCGACATCTACCGCGTGTCGATCGCGGGCGGCACGCCCGAGCGGCTGACCGATTCGCCCGGCATCGATACCGGCGGCACCTATTCGCCCGACGGCGGCCGGATCGTGTTCGAAAGCGATCGTTCGGGCACGCAGCAGCTCTATGTGATGAACGCCGACGGATCGCAGCAACAGCGGATAAGCTTCGGAAATGGCCGTTATGCGACCCCGGTGTGGAGTCCGCGCGGCAATCTGATCGCCTTCACCAAGCTGGCCGGCAATTTTCGCATCGGCGTGCTGAGCCCGGCCGGCGGCAACGAACAATTGCTCACCGACGGCGCCTATGACGAAGGCCCGAGCTGGTCGCCCAACGGCCGCGTGCTGATGTTCTTCCGCGCGACCGGCGGGGAAGGGGGCCGCGCCGACCTGTGGTCGGTCGATTTGACCGGCGTCAATTTGCGGCCCGTCCCGACCGTGCTGGATGGATCCGATCCGGGCTGGGGGCCGTTGCGGCCATGAGGCACGTCGTGCGTTGACTCAGGGGCAGCGCCTTGCGATGCCGTTAACCAAGTTTTGTACCCGTAACGACCGGCCCACGCTCGGGTCACCATCATGGGAGAAGCCGTCATGGCAAAACTGACCACGTCCTTGCTGATCGCCACCACGCT
>JAFARM010000371.1 GCA_019245455.1 Sphingomonadaceae bacterium
ACTTCCGCTCCTGAGGCGGCCGCTTGGCACCCGGACGGCCATCGGCTAAGGGAACCGCCATGCTGCGTTCCCGTCTGTTCCGTGCCCTGGCGCTGCCGCTGCTGGGGGTCTCCGTCGCGCTGTCGGGGTGCGCCTCGACCAAGATCAAGAAGGATCGGCCGTACGTCGCGCGCGACGTCGACACGCTGTACACCGCCGCGCTGCAGACGTTGAAGCGCCGCGACTATAAGCTGGCCGCGGCGCAGTTCGACGAGGTCGAGCGCCAGCATCCGTATTCAGTCTGGGCGCGCCGCGCGCAGCTGATGAGCGCCTACAGCTACTACGTCAGCCAGAACTATTCGGAGGCCGTGCTGTCGGCGCAGCGCTTCCTCGCGCTCCACCCCGGCAGCCGCGAGGCGCCCTATGCCTATTACGTCGTCGCCGTCAGCTATTACGAGCAGATCGCCGACGTCAGCCGCGACCAGAAGACGACCGCCAAGGCGCTCGACGCGCTGCAGGAGCTGATCCGCCGCTATCCGAACAGCGAGTACGCCGCCGACGCGCGGCTGAAGGTCGACCTGACGCGCGACCACCTTGCCGGCAAGGAGATGGAGATCGGCCGCTTCTATCAGGCGAACAAGCAGTTCCTGGCCGCGACCATCCGCTTCCGCGATGTCATCGACAACTACAACACGACGAGCCACACGCCCGAAGCCCTTCACCGCCTGGTCGAGTGCTACCTCGCGCTCGGCATTCCCGAGGAGGCGAAGAAGGCGGCGGCGGTGCTCAACTACAACTATCCGGGATCGAAGTGGTACGAGCGCAGCTACGACCTGATCGGGAAGAAGGCGGCTTGATAGAACCCCTCCCCTTCAGGGGAGGGGCGAGAGACGCGGCGCCGCCGCGGCCCGGGGGTGGGGAGTGGTCGAAGGATCGCGGTGCTGTCGGCGACTTCCCCACCCCCGGCCCCTCCCCTGAAGGGGAGGGGAGGACGTCTATGCTGACCGCGCTCGACATTCGTGACGTCGTCCTGATCGAGGCGCTGCAGATCGACTTCGCGCCCGGCCTGGGCGTGCTCACCGGCGAGACGGGGGCGGGCAAGTCGATCCTGCTCGACAGCCTGGGCCTCGCACTCGGCGCGCGTGGCGACGCCGGGCTGGTGCGGAGCGGGGCGAGCCACGCCAGTGTCACCGCCACCTTCGTTGTCACCGCCGCCCACCCGGCGCGTGCGCTGCTGGCGGAAAACGATCTCGACGCCGACGACACGCTGATCCTGCGCCGCCGCATCGCCGCCGACGGTGGGGGCCGTGCCTTCGTCAACGACCAGCCGGTGTCGGTCGCCCTGCTCCGCGAAGTCGGTGCGCGGCTGGTGGAGGTGCACGGCCAGAGCGACGATCGCGGCCTCCTCAACCCGCGCGGCCACCGCGATCTGCTCGACGCCTTTGCCGGGCTGTCAGCGGAGGTAGCGCGGGTCGCCGCCGCTCATGCAACTTGGCGCGCGGCCGAGACGGCGCTGGCCGAGGCGGCGGCCGCGCTCGAGGCCGGGCAGCGCGACCGCGAGTGGCTCGACCACGCCGTCGCCGAGCTGACCGCGCTCAGCCCCCAGCCGGGGGAGGAGGCGGCGCTCGCCGCGACGCGGGCGGCGATGCAGAAGGGGGCACGGCTGACCGCCGACCTCGATGCGGTCACGACGCAGCTGGCGGGGTCGGACGGTGGCCTCGCCGCGCTGCGCCTCGCCGCGCGCCGCCTCGACCGAATCGCCGGCGACCACCCGCTGCTGGCGCAGGCGCTCGCCAGCCTCGACCGCGCGGTGATCGAGGCGACCGAGGCGGAGGACGCGCTCGCCGCCGCCGCGCGCGCGCTGACCTTCGCCCCCGACGCGCTCGAAACGGCCGAGGCGCGGCTGTTCGACCTGCGGGCGGCCGCGCGCAAGCATCGGGTCGACCCCGACGCGCTGCCGGCGCTCGCCGCCGAACTGGCGGCCCGGGCCGAGGCGATCAGCGCGGGCGAGGAGGGGCTGGCCGGCCTGTCGACGGCGGTGGCGACGGCGAAGGCCGACTATGACGCCGCCGCCGCGGCGCTGACCGCCGCCCGCACCGCCGCTGCGATACGGCTCGATGCGGCGGTGTCGACCGAGTTCGCGCCGCTGAAGCTCGACGCCGCGCGCTTCCGCACCGTCGTCGCGCCGGGACCGGCAGGTGCCAGCGGGGCCGACGCGGTCGCCTTCGAGATCGCCACCAACCCCGGCGCGCCGTTCGGTCCGCTCGCCAGGATCGCCAGCGGCGGCGAACTCTCCCGCTTCGTTCTCGCCTTGAAGGTCGCGCTGGCGGCGACGGGGAGCGCCGGCACGATCGTCTTCGACGAGATCGACCGCGGCGTCGGCGGTGCGGTGGCGAGCGCGATCGGCGAGCGGCTGGCGCGGCTGGCGGCGGCGACGCAGGTCCTCGTCGTCACCCACTCGCCCCAGGTCGCGGCGCGCGGCGCGCACCAGTGGCGCATCGCCAAGTCGACCGAGGGCACCGTCACCCGCACCGGCGTCGCGGCGCTCGACGAGGCCGAACGCCGCGAGGAGATCGCGCGGATGCTGTCGGGAACGCAGGTCACCGACGAGGCGCGCGCGCAGGCGGCGCGGCTGTTGGCGCACGAGGGCTGACCGATGACCGAAGACCCCGCCGCCGAACTCGCTCGCCTTGCCGCCGAGATCGCCGAGCACGCCGCGCGCTACCACGCCGACGACGCGCCGACGATCAGCGACGCCGCGTACGACGCGCTGGTCCGGCGCAACGCCGAGCTGGAGGCAGCGTACCCCGATCTGGTGCGCGCCGACTCGCCGTCGCGCGCGGTCGGGGCGGCACCGGCGGCGGGGTTCGGCAAGGTCGTCCATGCCCGGCCGAT
>JAFARM010000183.1 GCA_019245455.1 Sphingomonadaceae bacterium
CGGGGCCGTCGCGGGGCTCGCCGTCGGCTATGCCGTGTGGCCGCGCTCGCACCCGCTCAACTGGGCAGCGGCACCCGACGAGACGATCGTCAACGGGTTCGTCAAGATCGGCACCGACGGCCGCGTCGTCGTCGCCAATCCGCAGGCCGAGATGGGTCAGGGCATTGGCAGTGCGCTAGCGCAGCTCGTCGCCGGTGAACTTGGTGCCGACTGGAACACGGTTTCGATTGAGCCGGCCCCGCTCAACCCGATCTACGCCAACCGGGGAATGGTGCTCGACGCGACCGCCGGCCTGCCGCCGTCGCTGCAGGGTTTCGCGCGCTGGACGCTCGGGGGGATCATCGACCATTTCGACGTGCAGATGACCGGCGGCAGCACGTCGGTCCGCGGCTTCGCCAAGCCGATGCGGCTGGCGGGGGCGGCGGCGCGCGAGATGCTGTGCAAGGCGGCCGCGCGGCAGTGGGGCATCGACTGGCGGCAGTGCGACACGCGCGAGGGCTTCGTCGTCTACAAGGCGAACCGCGTCCGCTTCGCCGAGATCGTCGGGAAGGTCGATCCTGCCGACGCGCCGACATCGCCGACGCTGCGCGCCAAGCCGCCGCTGATCGGCACGGCGGTGCCGCGAATCGACATTCCGAGCAAGACCGACGGCAGCGCGCGCTTCGGAATCGACGTGCGCCTGCCCGGCCTGGTCTATGCCGCGGTGCGCGCCGGGCCGGTCGGCAACGCCAAGCTGGTGTCGGTCGACGATGCCGCCGCGCGCAAGATGCCGGGCCTGATCGACGTCGTTCACGGTCCGACGTGGGTCGCGGCGGTGGCGACGACATGGTGGGGGGCGAGCAAGGCGCTCGATGCCGTTACGGCGACGTTTGAAAAGCCGGCGCGCCCGGCTGGCCCGTGGGTCGAGGAAGCGCCGCGCCTTGCGCTTGCCGCCAGCGGTGCCAAGGCGGTACGCGAGGATGGCGACATCTCCGCCTCGCTGGCGCATGGTCGCGTGGTCACCGCCGACTATAGCGTCCCCTACCTCGCCCATGCCGCCCTCGAGCCGATGAACGCGACCGCGCGCGTCGACAACGGCCGCGCCGAGGTCTGGGCACCGACCCAGTCGCTGACGCTGACGACCTGGGCGGCGGCGAAGGCGCTCGGGCTCGACGATGGCGCGGTCACCGTCCACCCGACGCTGATCGGCGGCGGCTTCGGCCGCAAGGCAGAGAACGACGCCGTCGTCCAGGCGGTGCTGATCGCCAAGGCGGTCAAGCGGCCGATTCAGCTGATCTGGTCGCGAACCGAGGATCTGGCGCAGGACAAGTTCCGCCCCGCCGCCGCCGCGCGGATGCGCGGCGCGGTCAAGGACGGCCGCATCGCGGCGTGGGACAGCCGCGTCGCCGTCCCCGACGTGACGGCGAGCTTCGCCGGCCGCAACCTGCCGGCGATGGGCGGCACGCCCAAGGCGTCGGCCGAAGGCGTCGACGGCGCGACGCAGCTGCCCTACGACATCCCGGCCGTCCGCGTCGAACACGCGCTGGTCCAGACGCCGGTGCCCCTCGGCTTCTGGCGATCGGTCGGGCACAGTTTCAGCGCCTTCTTCGTCGAGAGCTTCGTCGACGAGCTGGCTCATGCCGCCAACGCCGATCCCGGTCAGTTCCGCATGGGCCTGCTCCACGCCAGCCCGCGCCACGCCGCCGTGCTCAAGGCGGCGCTCGACGCCGCCGGCGGGCTCGCCAGCCCCGGGCCGGGCGTCGGCCGCGGCGTCGCGCTCCACGAGAGCTTCGGCTCGATCGTCGCCGAGGTCGCCGAGGTCGAGTGCAAGGCCAGCGAGCCGCCGCGCGTGCGCCACGTCTGGGCCGCGGTCGACTGCGGGCCGGTGGTCAACCCCGACGGCGTGCGCGCGCAGATCGAGGGCGGCATCGCCTACGGCCTCGGCGCGGCGCTCAAGCAGCGGATCACCTTCGCTGACGGCCGGGTCGAGCAGACCAACTTCGACGGCTTCCCGTCGCTGATGCTGGCCGAGGCACCGGCGATCGACGTCGTCCTCGTCAACCCGACCGGCGCCGGCGGCTCGCCCGTCGGTGGCGTCGGCGAGCCCGGCACGCCGCCGATCGCGCCAGCGGTCGCCAACGCCATCTTCGCCGCGACCGGCCAGCGGCTGCGCAGCCTGCCTCTCAAACTGTAACCTGCCACCGGCTGCCAAGCCCGTTGGCAGCGTTTCAGCGCGGCATCTTCCGGCGCCAGCGCAGCGTGTCCTCGATCTGGACGGCGAGGTCGCGCGTCGGCCGCCAGCCCAGCTCGCGGGTCGACTTGCCGATGTCGCCGACCAGTCGAGGCGAGTCGCCGGGCCGGCGCGGACCGATCCGGTGCGGCACGGGGCGGCCGCCGATCCGCGCGGTCTCGGCGATCGCCTGGCGCACGCTGAAGCCCGAGCCGCT
>JAFARM010000329.1 GCA_019245455.1 Sphingomonadaceae bacterium
CGCGCATCGGGCCGCACCAGCCACGAGGCGACGGGAAAGTTCTCGGTCGTGGCGGTCCGCGTGCTCATACCGCCCCCGCCGCCGCCTGGACACGCCCCTTCCACTGCCCGCCGCGCCCGCGATGGTACTGCACGGCGGACACCAGCGTGTACCAGCCATAGACCGCCGCGATCGCCGGCACCGCCGCGCCCCACGCCGGCGAGCGGCGGTAGAAGCGCAGCATCGGCTGGAACGCCGCCGACATCATCCCCCACGCCGCGACGCCGCCGGCCTGCGCCCAGCCGCGCGCGAACAGCGCCAGCAGCGGCGGCAGGGCGAAGGTCAGCGCGAGGCCGGCGACCGTGCCGGCGAGGAGCAGCGGCGAGTAGCGGAGCTGCGCATAGGCCGAGCGCGAGATCATCGCCCCGACATCGGCGACACGCGGATAGGGCCTGAGCGACACCGACCGCCGGGTCAAGAACAGGCGGATCGGCCCCTGCCGCTTCATCAGCGCGGCGAGCGCACAGTCATCGATCAACGCGTCGCGGATGGCGGCGATCCCCCCCGCCTTCGCCAGCGCGGCCCTGTCGACGAGCATCACCCCGCCCGCCGCCGCCGCCACCGGCCCCGGCCGGTTCACGGCCCGGAAGGGGAACAGCATCATGAAGAACCAGACGAACGCCGGCACCAGCGCGCGCTCGGCCGCGCTGTCGGTCCTGAGCCGCGCCATGAGCGAGACAAGCACGGCCTTGTCGGCGACCGCGCGGGCGACGAGGGTGCGCAGCGTGTCGGGCGCGTGCTCGATGTCGGCGTCGGTCAGCCAGAGGAACTGCGGCGTGTCCCCCGCCGCGGCGATGCCCTGCGCGACGGCCGCGAGCTTGCCCGTCCAGCCGGAGGCGAGCGGGGCGGCGGGGAGGATGGCGAGCGAAGAGGCCCCCTCCGTCGCGCTGCGCGCGCCACCTCCCCCTGTGGGGGAGGAGCTGATCGCACGGGCGTCACCACCTGCCGATCCTCCCCCACCGGGGGAGGTGGCGCGCAGCGCCGGAGGGGGCCACACCGCCCGCGCCACCTCCGCCGTCCCGTCGCTGCTACCGTCATCGACGACGATCACCCGGAACTCGCCCGGGTAATCCTGCGCCGCCAGGCTCGCGGCGGCGCGGCCGATCACCGCCGCCTCGTCGCGCGCCGGGACGACGGCCGTCACCGCGGGCCAGTCCGCCGGGTCCGGCACTGCGGCCGTATCCGTCTCCGCCGCGCGCCACCAGCCGCCACGGGCGAACAGCAGGACGAGCCAGACGAGGACGACCACCCCGCCAAGCACGTTGGCCGCCATGGCAGCCCCCCCGCTCACAGCAGCCCCGCCGCGCCGAACCAGGCGAGCGCGTCGGCCAGCGCCTGCCGGTACGGCCGTGCCGCGTAGCCGAGCTCGGCCTCCGCCCGCGCAGACGTGAAATACATATGGTGCCCCGCCATCTTCAGCGCGTCGGCGGTGACGAACGGCTCGCGCCCCGTGACCCGCGCCACCGCCTCCGCCCCCCACGCCAGCGGGAACAAGGCGCGGCGGGGCAGGGCCAGCGTCGGTGCGCGCCGCCCGGTCAGCGCGGCGATGTCGGCGAGCATCTGGCGCAGGCTGACGTCCTGCCCGCCGAGGATATAGCGGCGGCCGACCTGCCCCTTGTCCATTGCCAGCAGGTGCCCGCGCGCGACGTCGTCGACGTGGACGAGGTTGAGGCCCGTGTCGACGAACGCCGGCATCTTCCCCGTCGCCGCCTCGACGATGATCCGGCCGGTCGGTGTCGGCCGCACGTCGCGCGGTCCGATCGGCGTCGAGGGGTTGACGATCACCGCCGGCAGGCCCTCGCCCGCGACCATCGCCTCGACCAGCCGCTCGGCCATGACCTTGCTGCGCTTGTACGCGCCGATCGCGCGCGCGGGCGTCAGCGGATCGCCCTCGTCGGCCGGAACCCGCTCGAGGCCCAGAGTGGCGACCGAGCTCGTGTAGACCACGCGCGCGATCCCGGCCGCCAGCGCCCCGCGCATGACGTTCTCGGTCTGCGCCAGGTTGTTGCGGACGATCTCCTCCGGGTCGCGGGCCCACAGGCGATAGTCGGCGGCGACGTGGATCACCGCATCGGCCCCGACGCACGCTGCGGCGACGGCGGGGGCGTCCGTCAGGTCGGCGGCGACGACCTCCGCCTCCAGACCCGTCAGGTTCGAGCGCGGGCTCGACCCCCGGACCAGCGCCCGCACGCGCCAGCCATCCGCCACCGCCGCGCGCGCGACCGCCGCACCGACGAAGCCGGCCGCGCCGGTAACCAGGATCGTGCCGCGCTGCATGGTCGCGTGTCCCTAGCCGCGAAGCGATGGCCGTGGCTAGGCCCGCAGCCCCTAGCGACAAAGCCCTGCCGCCACGATATGACGCGGACTGTGACCCCGCGTGCCTGCCCGTGATCGCCGTGACCGTTCTCGGCGCGCTGCTGATCACCCTTGGGGCGGTCGGCATCGCCTATCAATGCGCGGCGGCGCTGGCGGTGTGGCGGACGCTGGGCACGCCGGCGGCGGCGACGCTGGACCCGCCGCCGGCGGTGACGTTGCTGAAGCCGTTGCACGGCCTCGAGCCCCAGTTGGCGGCGAACCTCGGCGGGTTCCTCGTGCAGGATTATGTGGGTCAGCGTCAGATCGTCTTCGGGGTCAGCGACGCCGACGACGCGGCGCTGACGACGGTCGCCGCGCTCGGCGCGGCCTTTCCCGGCGCCGACATCGAGACCGTCGTCGACGCCGTTCGTCACGGCAGCAACGCCAAGGTGTCGAACCTCGTCAACATGATGGCGGCGGCGAAGCACGACGTTCTGATCGTCAGCGATTCCGACATCGCCGTCGGCCCCGACTATCTCGATCGGGTGGTCGCGGCGCTGGCGCTGCCCGGCGTCGGTGCCGTCACCTGCCTGTACCACGGCCGCGGCGACGCCGGCGGCTGGTCGCGGCTCGCCGCGCAGGGGATCAGTTACGGCTTCCTGCCCTCGGTCGTCGTCGGCCTGCGCCTGGGTCTCGCCGAGCCGTGCATGGGATCGACCATCGCGCTGACGCGGGCGACGTTGGAGGCGATCGGCGGGTTCGCCGCCTTCGCCGACATCCTCGCCGACGACCATGCCATCGGCGTGGCGGTGCGGGTGCCGGGGCTGCACGTGGCGGTGCCCGCCTTCACCGTGGCGCATGGCTGCGTCGAGCCGAGCCTGGCCGCCGTGCTGCGCCACGAGACGCGGTGGAACGTCACCATCCGACGGCTCGACCCCTGGGGGTATTTCGGCCATGGACTGGTCAACCCGCTGCCGGTCGCCTGCGCGGCGACGCTGGTCTATGCCCCCGCCTGGCCGCTGATCGCGCTGGCGCTGCTGGCGCGGCTGG
>JAFARM010000373.1 GCA_019245455.1 Sphingomonadaceae bacterium
CGGCAGGTCAGCGCTGGAGGCCCGACCGGGAGTGGCACTCTTGGGGGTTCTCAAGCACTTGCTTTGTCTAACCGGCTCGCGGGGCGCTCGCGCGTCCCTTGGTGACTGGCGGGGTGTGTCTAACCTTTCTGAGGCGCGATGTCAGCCGATTCCCACGCGAAGTTGGTGACGATCAGCTCGGTCGCCGGCTTCGCTCCGCCGTGCGCCGTCGCCACCGTGTAGGTCGTCGCGACGTCGGTGACGCGGAAGCGCGCGAAGGTCGCGCGCGCGCCGGCGGTGGCGTTGATCGACAGGATGAACTTGCCGCGGATGCCGGCGAGCTGGTCGGCGAGGCGTGCGAAGTCGTCAGGCGCGAAGACGCCGGGGCCGTAGTCCGTTTCGCAGCCCCAGTAGGGCGGGTCGAGGTAGAACAGTGCCTCCGGCCCGTCGTAGCGGCGGATGAAGTCGGCGTAGGGCAGGCGCTCGATGACGACGCCGGCGAGGCGCTCCGCCAGCTCGGACAGCATCGGCTCGAGCTTGGTGACATCGAAGCGGGCCGGGCTCCGCGCATCGACGCCGAAGGTGCGCCCCGAGACCTTGCCGCCGAACGCCAGGCGCTGGAGGTAGAGGAAGCGCGCGGCGCGCTGCAGGTCGGTCAGCGTCGCCGGATCGGTGCGGCACAGGCGCTCGAACTCGGCGCGGCTCGCAAGCCGCCAGCGCAGCATATCGATGAAGTAGGGGTAGTGTTCCTGGAGCACGCGGAACAGCGTGACGACGTCGGCCGAGATGTCGTTGATCGCTTCGGCGCGCGGCCGCCGGCGGCGGCGGAGGAAGATCCCGCCCATGCCGACGAAGGGCTCGGCGTAGTTCGCGTGCGGCGTCGCGTCGATCAGCGCGCACAGGCGCCTCGCGAGGTTGCGCTTGCCGCCGATATAACCCGCGACCGGCTTCATGGGGGCGACGGCCTCGCCGACCAGGCGGAGCGTCACGCCGGCGTGCCCGGCTTGTCGAACAGCCCGAGATCGCGCTTGTGGGCGACGCCGGCGGCTACCTGATCGACGCGCGCCGCGGTGCCGGCCGCGTCGTATGCGCCGTGTTCGTCGAGGGCGGCTGTGACATGGCGCGTGTGGCTGAAGCCGTCGTCGGTGAAGGTGACGGTGACCGAGCGGTCGATGGCGCGGAACGGGCCGATCGCGGTGCGCATGGAAGTCTCTCCTATTGGCCGATGGCGAACCAGTCGAAGCCGTCGCTGTTGGCTCCGCCGCCACCGTTGTTCTGGCAGTAGGCGACGAAGCCGGCATTGGACCGGCTAACGACCTGGATAGCGGTGTCGCGGTTGTTCGAGCTGCTGCTGTTGATCGACGTGACGCTGATCATGAACGGCGGCCCGGCGAACTCCTCGGGGAAGGCGACGTTGAAGCTGCCCTCAAAATTCCGGAAGGCTCGGTCCTGACCCCACATCAGGAGCAGGCCACCGGGCAGGCGCTGCCACCCCGAGGTGCCGAACGCCTTGTCGGTCAGTGCCGGCGCGAGATCGGCGGCGTTGGCGAAGCTCGACGAGTCGCGGCCGTCGAGCAGGTCGGCGTCGAGCCCCGAGCCGCTGCCGTCGTTGGCGCTCGTCCAGATCCCGGCGGCGGCGACGACGCGGCCGGCGAAATAGCCGATGCCGGCGCGGCGCAGGAAGCCATCGGCCGGCGCGGTGACGATCACCTGGTCGACCGCCGGGTTCTCGTTCACCGCCGCCTGGGTGTTGAAATACTGGCCGTAGACGTGGCCCGCGCCATCGCGCTGGACGAGCGTGCCCCCGGTGGCGGGCGCGCTCGGCGCCACACCGCGGACGAGGTCGGCGTCGAGGCCGCTGCCCGCGCCGTCGTTGCCCGCATTCCACACCGTCTGGCCGAAGCTCGTCAGGGTCCCGACGCGCAGCGACGCGAAGCCGGTGCCTGGGTTGTCGCGAACCTCGAGCGCGCCGTCGGCGGCCATGCGCAGCTGCGTCGCGACAACCCCACCCCACAGGAAGGTGAGCGCCGGGGCGGCGCCGGCCATCGATCCCTGGACGCCGCCGAAGTTCGTTTCCCGCAAGACGAGCGAGGCGAACTGATAGCCCGTCCCGACCGTCGCTGCGGCGAGTGTCCACGTGCCGCCGGTGTCGCGGCGGAGGAACGCACTGCTGTCGATCCCGTCGATCAGGTCGGCGTCGAGGCCGCTGCCCGCGCCGTCGTTGACGGCGGTCCACACCTGGCCGGCGCTGACGAGCTGGCGGGCGAAGGAGGCGAGGCCGATCTTGCGCAGCGCCGTCTGGTCGGCATTGGTGACGATGACCTGGTCGACCGCCGGGTTCTCGTTCGCCGCCGACCCGGCGATGAAGTAGCTGGCGTAGAGGTACCCCGCGTCGGAGCGCAGCGCGAGGGTCGACGGTGCCGCGCCGACGCTGGGGGCGGCACCGCGGACCACGTCGGCGTCGAGGCCCGAGCCGCTGCCGTCGTTCGACGCGTTCCAGATCGGCACGAAGCCGCCGCCGTCAAAGTTGGTATCGGTGTCGCGGGCGACGCGGAAGCTCAGGCCCTCGCCGTAGGTGAACTGGACCTGGAAGCGCGGGGCCGAGCCGCCGATGCCGCCGATGTCGAGCACCGTCGTGGTGAAGCCGGGCTGGGCATAGGCGTAGACGCCGGCGGGGCGCGCGGCGTCGATCGCCGCGGCCACGATCTGGCCGGCGTCGGGGCGGGCGCGGAGGAAGCTCGTCTCGTGCAGGCCGGCCAGCAGGTCGGCGTCGAGGCCGCTGCCCGCGCCGTCGTTGCTGCTGTGCCAGACGGTGCCGCTGCCGATCTGCAGGCCGCCCGGCGTCGCGGTGACCCGGACGGCGTTGTCAGCGGGGTCGTTCTCCGTCAGGTGGAAGTCGACGTAGCGGCCGACCTCCATGACGCCGTCGCTGCCGACCGTCGCCAGGCGCGGCCAGGGACCGCCGACGCCGCTGTTGTAGGCGTGGAAGCCGTCCACCGTGTCGGCGTCGAGGCCGTTGCCGCTACCGGTGTCGAACCCGGCTGCGCTCTTGAGGCCGAGGAGGACGCGGAACGCGGCGGCGCTGGCGGCGGTCAGCAGCGTCTTGACGAACCCCGACGCCGCGCCGGGACCGAAGCGCGCGTCGATCGCGCCGCCGAGGCCGAGCGGGGTCACGGCGCGCGTGCCGTCGGTCGCGGCGATCGTCTCGGCCGGCGTCGCCAGCTCGACGATGCCGAGGACGTCGGTCGTCGCCGGGGGATCGAGAAAGTCGGTGTTGCCGAAGGTCAGGCTGGCCGCCGCGATGTCGGCGAAGCGGACGTCGAGCGCGAGCAGCATCGTCGAGCTCGCCGCCTTGTCGACGATCGACGCCGCCTGGCCGTAGGCAGCGAACAGCGTGCCGTCGCCAAGGTACAGGCCGAAGCCGCGCATCGAATAGACGCCGGTGCCGGCGTCGCGGACGATCAGGTGGATGGTGTCGGCGTCGACCACCTGGCCCGACAGCGTCGCCAGGCGCAGGAACTCGCCGGGAAGCGCCGTCGTCGCCGCCGCGGCGGCAAAGGCGGTCGCGGTGATGCCGCACGCGGCGATGGTGACCGGCGCGGTACCGGTATGGGCGGCGTTGACGAGCGCGGCGCGGCCGGCGTCGGTGACGGTCAGCTGGATGGCGCTCACGGGCGGCTCCGGGGCATCAGGCGGTCGCCTCGAGGCGGGCGAGGACGACGGGCCGGGCGACGGCGATCAGCCCCTCGCGGACGACGGCGTCGATCGCCAGCGCAAAGCCGAAGTGGCTGCGCGCGGGCTTGGCGCGGTCGATCGCGGTGACGACGTCGTCGATCAGCTGGGCCGACGGCGGCTGCCCGCCGACGTAGCCGACGTCGAGGACGACGTCGAAGGTGTGGGGGACGCCGGCGGGGCTCTGCTGCCACCACTCGCGGATCGACACCGCGCCGCCGAACACGGCGACGACGGCGCGGATCGCCTTCAGCGTTCCCTTGTGGCGCTGGACGTCGATCGCGGTGGCGATGCGCGCGCGCTTGGTCGCCTCGGCCCAGTCGGGGTTCCACGTGTCGACCGACAGCGCCCAGGCGAGCCAGGGCAGGAAGGCGACCGGGCACGTCGCCGGGTTCCACAGGCTGCGGATCGGCACCGGCACGTCGCCGACGCGCGCAGCCGCCGCCTCGAGGCTGAGCTCGGTCTGGGTCGCGTTGGGCGGAAGCAGGCTCGCCATCACTCGGCCGTGCCGGCGTAGGTCAGGGTGACGCCGGTGCAGAGCGCGACCTGGTCGCGGTTGACGACGATGTCAGCCGCGGGCTGGTCGAGCTCG
>JAFARM010000383.1 GCA_019245455.1 Sphingomonadaceae bacterium
ACGGGCGAGCCCGTCGCCGTGCTGCCGCCCGGCCGCTACGAGGCGATGGTCCGGACGGCGCAGGAGCACATCGCCGCCGGCGACATCTTCCAAGTGGTGCTGGCGCAGCGCTACACCATCGACTTCCCGCTGCCGCCGCTCGACCTCTACCGCAGCCTCAGGCGGATCAACCCGTCGCCGTTCCTCTATTTCCTCGACCTGCCCGGCTTCGCGCTGATCGGGTCATCGCCCGAGATCCTCGTCCGCGTCCGCGACGGCGAGGTGACGATCCGCCCGATCGCCGGCACGCGTCCGCGCGGGCGCGACGCGGTCGACGATGCGCGGCTGCGCGACGACCTCCTCGCAGACCCCAAGGAATTGGCCGAGCACCTGATGCTGCTCGACCTCGGCCGCAACGACGTCGGGCGCGTCGCCGAGCCGGGCAGCGTCGTCGTCACCGACCGCTTCGGCGTCGAGTTCTACAGCCACGTCATGCACATCGTCTCGAACGTCCGCGGCCGGCTGGCGGCGAAGCACGACGCGATCGACGCGCTGCTCGCCGGCTTCCCCGCCGGCACGGTCAGCGGCGCGCCCAAGATCCGGGCGATGGAGATCATTCACGCCTTGGAAAGCGAGAAGCGCGGGGCCTATGCCGGCGGCGTCGGCTATTTCTCGCCCGACGGCAGCATGGACAGCTGCATCGTCCTCCGCACCGCCGTGGTCAAGGACGGCGTGATGCACGTCCAGGCCGGGGCCGGCGTCGTCGCCGACAGCGTGCCCGCGAGCGAGGACGCCGAGTGCCGCGCCAAGGCCGCCGCGCTGTTCGCCGCCGCCCGTGACGCAATCGGCCGCTCGACCGAGCCGCGATACGGCCAGTAACGGTCGGTTGCGGCGAAAATCGCCGCTCCGAAGGCTGCCGATCGCCACGGGTGCGCCGCGGACGCGACACGGCTATACCGGTGTCTAATGACGGTGCCGGACCGGGGCGTGTAGGGGGGACCGGCGCTGCCGGCGCCTTGTCTAACTGTCACGCGAGCGTGCTATGCTGCGACGCAAAATGGAGGTTTCTATGCGTCTTCCCCTGATCCCGCCGAGTGAGCTCAGCGACGAGCAGAAGCCGCTCTATGACGAGATGAAGAAGGGCATCGCCAGCAATTTCAACGCCTTCAAGGTGCTGGCCGACGACGGCGCGCTGATGGGGCCGTGGAACCCGTGGCTGCACGAGCCGGCGATCGGCAAGGCGATCTGGGACCTGACGCTGGCGATGACGGCCAAGGCCAGCCTGCCCGACCCGATCCGCCAGCTCGTCATCCTCGTCGTCGGCGCGCGCTACGACGCCGCGTATGAACTGTACGCCCACATCGCGGTCGCCGAGAAGGAGGGGATGAGCGCCCACCGGCTGGCGACGATCACCGCCGACCTCAAGCCCAACGACCTCAGCCCGGAGGAAAGTGTCGCCTTCGACCTCGCCTTCACCCTCGTCCGCGGCGGCGTCCTGCCCGAACCGATCTATGCGCTGGCGAAGAAGACCTTCGGCCAGCATGGGCTCAATGAGATGATCTACCTCGTCGGCCTGTACGCGATGGTATCGACGACGCTCAATGGCTTCAACGTCCCCGTTCCCGAGCGCGAGTAGGGGCGCATGAGCAATCCGCCGGGCGAGGCACCGCGGGCGACGGGCACGGCGTTCGAATCGGTCGCGCTGCTGCTCCAGGGCGGCGGCGCGCTCGGCGCGTATCAGGCCGGCGTCTACCAGGCGGTCGTCGAGTGCGGCATCCACGCCACCTGGGTCGCCGGCATCTCGATCGGCGCGATCAACAGCGCGATCATCGTCGGCAACGCGCGCGAGAAGCGCGTCGACGCCCTCCGCGCCTTCTGGGAGCTGGTCAGCGACGCCGGTGACGGCGGCTGGAGCGCGTGGCTCGGCCAGCTTGCCGGCGGCGGCGATGCGCGCGGGCTGGTCAACCAGCTGTGCGCCGGGCAGATCCTGACGCACGGCGTTCCCGGCTTTTTCGGCCCGCGCTTCCTCCCGCCCTACCTCAGCTCGCCCGGCTCGCCGGCGGCGACGAGCTGGTACGACACGGGCGCGCTGCGGCAGACGCTGGAGCGCTTCGTCGACTTCGACCGGATCAACGCCCGGGAGACGCGCTTCGCCGTCGGCGCGGTCAACGTCGCCACCGGCAACTTCGCCTTTTTTGACAACGCCACCGACACGATCCGCCCCGAGCACATCATGGCGTCGGGCGCGCTGCCGCCGGCCTTCCCCGCGGTGGAGGTCGACGGCGAGTTCTACTGGGACGGCGGGCTTGTCTCGAACACGCCGCTCGACTGGGTGCTGTCGGCGCAGTCGGACCTCGACACGCTGGTGCTGCAGGTCGACCTGTGGCCGGCGCGCGGCACCCTGCCCCGCGACCTCGCCGAGGTGGCGACGCGGATGAAGGAGATCCAGTATTCGAGCCGGACGCGCGCCGCGACCGACGCCTTCCGCCGCCAGCAGGCGATGAAGGCGGCGTTCCGCACGCTCAGCCAGCAGCTGCCGGACGACCTCGCCATGTCGGAGGAGGCGAAGCTGCTGATCGCCGCATCCGACCCGGCGGTGTTCAACATCGTCCAGCTGATCTACCATTCGCCGACTTACGAGAACCAGTCGAAGGACTATGAGTTCTCGCGCCGTACGATGGAGGAGCACTGGGCCGCCGGCCATCGCGACGCGAGCCACGCGCTGGCCCAGCCTGAGGTGACGGCGCTCCCCGCCGACCCGTTCGCCGTCAACGTCTTCGATTTCACGACAAGGAAATGACCGCCATGCAGCTCACCGACAAGGTCGCCGTCATCACCGGGGCCGCCAGCGGCATCGGCAAGGACATCGCCAAGGTGTTCCTCGACGCCGGCGCCAAGGTCGCCATCGCCGACCTCAACCTCGACGCCGCGAACGCCACGGCGCACGAGTTCGACCCGAGCGGCGCGCGGGCGATGGGCGTGGCGATGGACGTGACGCACGAGGACCAGGTCGACGCCGGCATCGAGGCGGTGGCGGCGAGGCTCGGCGGCATCGACGTGCTGGTGTCGAACGCCGGCATCCAGATCGTCGCGCCCGTCGACCAGTTCAAGTTCGACGACTGGAAGAAGCTGCTGGCGATCCACCTCGACGGCGCGTTCCTGACCACCCGCGCGGCCCTCAAGCATATGTACGCGCAGGGCCGCGGCGGCAGCGTCATCTACATGGGCTCGGTCCATTCCAAGGAGGCGTCGAAGCTCAAGGCGCCCTACGTCACCGCCAAGCATGGGCTGATCGGGCTGGCCAAGGTCGTCGCCAAGGAAGGGGCGGAGCACGGGGTCCGCGCCAACGTCATCTGCCCGGGCTTCGTCCGCACGCCGCTGGTCGAAAAGCAGATCCCCGAGCAGGCGAAGGAGCTCGGCATCAGCGAGGACGAGGTGATCAAGAACGTCATGCTGAAGGAGACGGTCGACGGTGAGTTCACCACCGTCGACGACGTCGCCCAGACCGCGCTGTTCCTCGCCGCCTTCCCGACCAACGCGCTGACCGGCCAGTCGATCGTGGTGAGCCACGGCTGGTTTATGCAGTAGCTCTGGGTTCAATCCCGCGCCATATCCCTCATCCCCGCGAAAGCGGGGACCCATCTCCCGCCGTGCGCTCGTGGAACGGAGCGCGTCGCCAAAGGGGCGGAGCGCAGGAGATGGGTCCCCGCTTTCGCGGGGATGACGGGTGGAGGGTGGAGGCGACCCGCAAGCGCGCTACGCCACCACCCGCAGCCGGTACCCCACCCCCGGTTCGTTGACGATCAGCACCGGGCGGGCAGGGTCGGCCTCGAGCTTCTGGCGCAGGTTGCGGACGACGATGCGCAGATAGTCGAGGTTCGCCTCGTGCGCCGGGCCCCACACCTCGCGCAGGAGCTGGGCGTGGCCGATGACGCGGTCGGGGTGGCGGGCGAGCAGCGCGAGCACGCCATACTCCTTGGGCGCGAGGTGGACCTCGGCCCCGGCGCGGCGGACGCGGCGGCGGGGCAGGTCGACCTCGACCTCGCCGGCGACGAGGACCGCCGCCTCGGCGCGCGCCTCGAGCCGGTGGCGGAGCGCGGCGCGCAGGCGGGCGAGCAGCTCCTCGGTGTCGAACGGCTTGACCAGGTAATCGTCGGCCCCGAGGTCGAGCGCGGCGACCTTTTCCGCCGTGTCCTCGCGCGCCGAGACGACGACGACCGCCGCCCCGGCCGCCTTGGCCGGCTGGATCAGCTCGATGCCGTCGCGGTCGGGCAGGCCGAGGTCGAGGAGGACGGCGGCCGGCTTGTCGATGGCGAGCGCGGCGAGCGCCTCGCGCGCGGTCGCCGCCTCGACCACCGCGTGTCCGGCGCGGGCGAGCGCACCGCGGACGAGGCGACGGATGTGCGCATCGTCCTCGACCACCAGCACGGCAAGCGCGTTCGCCATCGTCGGCGCTGTTACGGCCGCGCGGGCAAGCCGTCGAGGGCGCGGTTGAGGGCGAGCACGTTGACCCGCGGCTCGCCGATGACGCCGAGCAGCGGCGTTTCGACCTGGGCCTCGACGAGCTGGCGGACGACGCCCACGGGCAGGCCACGGGTGGCGGCGACGCGCGCGACCTGGAAGCGCGCGGCCGCCGGGCTGATGTCGGGGTCGAGGCCCGAGCCCGAGGCGAGGAGCAGGTCGGCGGGCGCGTCCGGCCCGAGCG
>JAFARM010000428.1 GCA_019245455.1 Sphingomonadaceae bacterium
CTGGGCATTACGCGCGGATGGGACGGACGGATGACGGCATTCCGTTCATCCGCGAGGGCCTCGATGGCACGAAGGATCAGAGCTACTTCCTCTACGCGACTACCCGCGCCCAGCTCGCGGCACTGCGCTTTCCGCTTGGCGGCCTGACGAAGTCGGAGGTGCGGGCCCACGCCGAGCGGCTGGGGCTGGCGACCGCGGCGAAGCCCGACAGTCAGGACATCTGTTTCGTGCCGGGCGGCGATTATGCGGCGGTCGTCCGCCGGTTGCGTCCCGAAACCGATCGACCGGGCGAGATCGTCGACCTCGACGGCCGGCCGATCGGGCACCACCAGGGCACCGTCGACTTCACGGTCGGCCAGCGGCGCGGTCTTGGCGGCGGCCGGACGGAACCGCTTTACGTGGTCGCGATCGATGCCGATCGACGGCGTGTGGTGGCCGGACCGCGCGCCGCGCTTGCGGTGGCGATCGTCCAGCTCGGCGATACGAACTGGCTGCGCGCCGATCTGCCGGCCGAGGTGACGGTCAGGATCCGATCGAGCGCACCCGATGTCCGAGCATCGCTCAGAGGCGATCGGATCGAGTTCGCGACGCCCGAGTTCGGCGTTGCCCGCGGTCAGGCGGCGGTTGTGTATGCCGGAAGCCGGGTGCTTGGCGGCGGGACGATCGTGGCGACTGAGCACGCTGTCGCGGCGTCAATGAACTGACGGCCGTATCGGTTTCTTGACGCTTCGGCGTCAGTCTGATGTCGCTGAAAAGCGCGGATCGATGATCCGCCGTTTGGCACGGATTGTGCTGAGCTGACGCTACGCCCCGAACGGGCGGGGCGCAGAGGGGCATCCATGAGCTTCACCCGACCGATCGAGGTTTCGGCGGCAGCAATGCGGGTGCATCCGCGCCTGGCGTCGGCCGTCAAGGCGGGTGATTCGTCGCTGCCGCCGCTGAACGTTGGTGTTGCCGGCGAGGGCGCCGACATGACGGTCGCCCGCGCTGCTGCGCCGTCGCTCCGCTTTCACGGTGGCTGCCAGCTGTCGTTCGACGACGCCGACCTCGGCTTTGCGCTGGCCCTCATTGCCGCCGGCGCGCTGCCGGCGACGGTTCCCGCGGGCGACAGCGCGTCGACCCGCGCGTTGTTGACGCTCGCCCGCAAGGTTGCCGCGAGCGACGTCGGCGTGCTCATCTGCGGACCGACCGGGACGGGCAAGGAAGGACTGGCGCGCTTCGTCCATGCTGGATCGGCGCGACGCCATCGGCAGTTCGTCGGTGCCAACTGCGCCGCTATTCCCGACACGCTGCTCGAGGCAACGCTGTTCGGCACCGAGCGGGGCGCCTTCACGGGGTCCACGGCGGCCACGCCGGGCCTGTTCCGTGCCGCGAACGGGGGAACCCTGCTGCTCGACGAGGTCGGCGAGATGTCGCTGCCGCTGCAGGCCAAATTGCTGCGCGCCCTGCAGGAGCGCGAGGTTCTGCCGGTCGGTGCCGCGCGACCGGTGGCGACCGATGTCCGGGTGATCGGCACCTGTAATCGCGACCTGCTGTCGGAGGTCGCCGCAGGACGCTTCCGCGCCGATCTGTTCTACCGCCTGGCGGTCTTCCCGCTGACGACGACGGCGCTCGCCGCGCGTCCAGACGATCTCGTTCCGATCGTTGCCGCGCTGTGGTTGCGGCAGCGCATTTCGGCCTGGCCGACGGTCGACGCGCTGGCACGCCTTGCCGCCCACCCGTGGCCGGGAAACGTCCGTGAGCTCGGGAGCGTCCTCGCCCGTGCCGCGATCCTGGCCGACGGCGGCATTGTCGGGGCAGAGCAGATCGTCTTCGATACCATTCCCGACGCGCGCGGTCTGTCGTTGGATCACGCCGTCAGACTGGCCGAGCAGGAACGCATCCGCAGCGCACTTGCCGGCTGCGAGGGTCATCGCGGCCGAACCGCGCGCGCACTTGGGATCAGCGAGCGGACGTTGCGCTACAAGCTCGCATCGATCTCGGGATCGACGACCCTTCAGTAAGGGCGTTCAGCCACGCGGGACCGAACCGTGCTTGAGCATCGTGATTTCCGCAACGAGGCGCACGAGGCCGTCGGCAAGGGGTGCCGCTGCACACGGAGCATCGAGCTGTGAAAACAGCGCGGCAAACTCAGCATCTCGCCGGCCGTTCGTCGGTTCGCCCATCGATCGTTCCTGTGCCGCCGCCACCGGCCGTCGCCTCCATCTCGGCCGTCAACAACTTGGCGGTTCAACTGGGGTTCCCAGCGGTGGTCAAATACCATCCATAGTGGCGTCATTGCCGCAGTTGCTGTCAGGGGCGGCGCGCATTGCCCGCGGGTGTCGACCTTTGCTAAGGGTCGCGCGATACCCACCGTTCGCGAAAGCCCGCACCTGCCATGGCCGGTTACCAGTACGCCTTTGTCATGAAGGGCCTGACCAAGGCCTATCCCGGCGGCAAGCCGGTGTTCAAGGTCCTATTCCTGTCCTTCCTCCCGGGCGCGAAGATCGCGGTCATCGGCCCCAACGGCGCCGGCAAGTCGACGCTGATGAAGATCATCGCCGGGCAGGACAAGGAGTTCCAGGGGGAGGCGTGGGCCGCCGAGGGCGTGCGCGTCGGCTACCTGGCGCAGGAGCCGCAGCTGGACCCCGCCAAAACCGTGCGCGAGAACGTCATGGACGGCGTGCGCCCGGTCGCCGACATGGTCGACCGCTTCAATGCCATCTCGGCCGAGATGGGCGACCCGAAGGACGACACCGACTTCGACGCGCTGCTCGAGGAGATGGGCGTCCTCCAGGAGAAGATCGACGCGGTCGACGGCTGGACGCTCGACAACCAGCTCGAGATCGCCATGGACGCGCTGCGCTGCCCGCCCGGCGACGCCAAGGTCGACAAGCTGTCGGGCGGCGAGAAGCGGCGCGTCGCGCTGTGCAAGCTGCTGCTCGAAAAGCCCGACATCCTGCTCCTCGACGAGCCGACCAACCACCTCGATGCCGAAAGCGTGCAGTGGCTGGAGAAGCACCTGCAGGATTATGCCGGCTGCGTCATCCTCGTCACCCACGACCGCTACTTCCTCGACAACGTCGTCAAGTGGGTCCTGGAGCTCGACCGCGGCCGCGGCATTCCGTTCGAGGGCAACTACTCGGCGTGGCTCGAGGCCAAGGCCAAGCGCATGGCGCAGGAGAGCCGCGAGGACGAGAGCCGCGAGAAGGCGATCCGCGATGAGCTCGAGTGGATCCGCTCGAGCCCCAAGGCGCGCCAGTCGAAGTCGAAGGCACGCATTAAGGCCTTCGACGAGCTGGTCGAGAAGCAGGCCAACCGCCGCCTCGGCACGGCGCAGATCCTGATCCAGGTGCCCGAGCGGCTGGGCAACACGGTCATCGAGGCGAAGAACCTGACCAAAAGCTTCGGCGACCGCGTCCTGATCGACGACCTCAGCTTCAGCCTGCCGCCGGGCGGCATCGTCGGCGTCATCGGCCCGAACGGTGCCGGGAAGACGACGCTGTTCCGCATGATCACCGGGCAGGAGCAGCCCGACAGCGGCTCGATCCGCATCGGCGACACGGTCAAGCTCGGCTACGTCGACCAATCGCGCGACCATCTCGACCCGAACAAGAACGTCTGGGAGGAGATCAGCGGCGGCAACGAGAAGTTCTACTTCGGCAAGAACGAAATCCTGACCCGCGCCTATACCGGCGCGTTCAACTTCAAGGGGGCCGACCAGCAGAAGAAGGTCGGGCTGCTGTCGGGCGGCGAGCGCAACCGCGTCCACATGGCGAAGATGCTGGTCCAGGGCGGTAACGTCCTGCTCCTCGACGAGCCGACCAACGACCTCGACGTCGAGACGCTGCGCGCGCTCGAGGAGGCGCTGGAAAGCTTCGCCGGCTGCGCCGTCGTCATCAGCCACGACCGCTTCTTCCTCGACCGGCTGGCGACGCACATCCTGGCGTTCGAGGGCGACAGCCACGTCGAATGGTTCGAGGGCAACTTCGAGGCCTACGAGGCCGACAA
>JAFARM010000077.1 GCA_019245455.1 Sphingomonadaceae bacterium
CATCTACCGTCAAGCGGACCATCGTCGGCGCGCTCCTCGCGTCCGTCGCCCTGCCGGTACCGGCACTCGCGCAGCAGGTCGTCGAGGGACCGGCGACCGCGACCGCGCCCGACACCGGCAGCCAGGAGATCGTCGTCCTCGGCACGCGTCGCACCGATCGGACGCTGACCGACAGCGCGTCGCCGGTCGACATCATCGCCGCAACCGAAATCCAGACGCAGCCGTCGACCAACGTCATCGACGTGCTGAAGGACATTGTCCCGTCGTTCTTCGTCGGCCAGAACACGATTTCGGACGCATCGACCTTCGTCCGCTCGCCGTCGCTGCGCGGCCTGCCCGGCGACGAGGTCCTCGTCCAGCTGAACGGCAAGCGCTTCAACCGCTCGGCGCTCGTCCAGGTCTACACCGGCGGCGACACCGGCCTGTCGTTCGGCAGCCAGGGTCCTGACCTGTCGTCGATCCCCGGCATCGCGGTGAAGAACCTGCAGATTCTGCGCGAGGGCGCAACGGCGCAGTACGGCTCCGACGCCATCGCCGGTGTCCTGAACTTCGGCCTGCGCGACAACAAGACCGGGTTCGAGGCGATTGCGCGTTATGGCCAATATTATGATCACGGCGACGGCCGGTCGTGGGATATTCAGGGCAACCTCGGCCTCACTCTCGGCAGCCGGGGCTTTGTCAATATCAGCGGCGAGTATGCCGACGACGCGCAGACCGTCCGTGGACAGACGCGACCAATTGCCGTCATCTTCGCGCAGCAAAATCCGAACTTGGCCAGCCAGCTGCCCAACTATCCAGGACCGGCCCAGAATTGGGGGTCGTCGCCGAGCCATAGCTGGAAGACGATCGTCAACGCCGGCTACGAAGTCACCGACAACAGCCAGCTCTACTTCTTCGGCAACGCGGCGCAGTCGTACGCCAACGAGAGCTTCAACTACCGCTCGCCAATCAGCGGCAGCGCCACCGATGTCGGCGGCGTCACCCACGGCCTGGGTGCCAATGGTGCGCTGACCCGCGTCTTCTACCTGACGCCGTGCCCGGCCGGTAACGCGACCTGTCCGGCAGGCGGCTTCGTGTCGAACGGCCAGACCTTCCAGTTTACTTCGATCTACCCGGCCGGCTTCACGCCGCGTTTCCTCGGCAAGACGACCGAGTTGTACGGCGCGCTCGGGTACAAGGGCCATACCGACGGCGGCTTCACCTATGACGTCTCGGTCGACACCAGCCGCAACTCGCTCGACTTGTCGATGTACGACTCGCTGTCGCCGACCTACGGGCCGCAGTCGCAGACTCGGTTCAACTTCGGCTCGCTGATCCAGAAGGAGACCGACGTCAACGTCGACCTGACGCAGTCGGTCAACCTCGGGCTGGCCAGCCCGCTGACGATCGCGGCCGGCGGCGAGTATCGCCACGAGAACTATACCGCGACCGCCGGCGACGCGCAGTCCTACGGCGCGGGTCCGTTCACCGCGTCGCAACCGCTGTATTTCAACAACGGCGGCGGCGTGTACACGCCGGCGGGCAACAGCGGCGGCTCATCGCCGGGAGCCAGCGGCTACGGCGGCACCAGCCCAGCCGCGGCCGGCAGCTTCGGCCAGGACAGCTACGCCTTCTACGGCAACCTCGAGGCCGACCTCGTCAAGAACCTCAGCGCCGGCGTCGCCGGGCGGTACGAGCACTACAACAATTTCGGCGGCGACTTCGTCTACAAGGTGAATGCGCTGTACAAGATCACGGATGATTTCTCGATCCGTGGCACCGTCGGTAGCGGCTTCCACGCACCGTCGCCTGGCCAGTCGAACGAGAACCTGCTGACCACGAACTTCGTCGGCGGCAACCAGGTGCAGACCGGCACCTACGCCAACAACACGGCCATCGCCCGTTACTACGGTGCCAAGCAGCTCGGACCCGAGAAGTCGTTCAACTACGGCATCGGCTTCGTCGCCAAGCCGCTGCACAACCTGACGGTGACGGTCGACGGCTACAGCATCTACGTCAAGAACCGCATCGGCGTGACGCAGAACTTCACCGTTACCGCCGCCGACATCGCCGCGCAGCCGGCGCTGCTGTCGGTCGGTGTCGGCGGTGCCGTCAACTATTTCACCAACGGCTTCAACAGCGTGACGCAGGGCATCGACTTCGTCGGCACCTATCACATGGGGCTGATCCGCCCAGGCGATTTCAACTTGACGCTCGCCTACAACTTCAACCGCAGCCGCGTCACCCGCTCCGATCCGGGCATTCTCAGCAACGAGCAAATCGTCGACGTGGCCCATCTGGCCCCAGCGCACCGTATCGTGCTGACCGGCAACTGGACACACGATCGCTTCAGCGTCCTGACTCGCCTCAATTACTACAGCAGCTGGGTCGATGCGGTCGATTATCCGATCTATGGAACCAACGGCTATCCGATCGGGCAGGTGTTCAAGGACAAGGCGACGGTCGATCTCGATGTCGGCTACGACATCACGAAATTCCTGACACTTTCGGTCGGCGGCACCGACATCTTCAACACCAAGCCGGATCGGATCGCCAACACGCCGAACAACCCGGTCTATGGTCTGACCGGCAGCACCGCCGACGGCCAAGTCTATCCGCGCAGCGGCGGGCCGTTTGGCATCAACGGCGGCTTCTGGTACGTGCGTGGCAAGGTCAAGTTCTGATCGGCTGACCGTCGCGACGGGCGGCGGGAGCGATCCCGCCGCCCGTTGTCGTCTCGCGTAACCGGCCGCGACTCGTCCGCCCCTTGTCCTTTGCCGTGCCGCGGGTGAAGGTGGCGGCCGCACAACGATGGGGGAACCGATGCGCCGTCCCGTGAGCCTAATCGCCGCCGCGCTGGCGGCCGCCGCAACCGTTTCCGCCGCGACGCCGGCGTCGGCGCAGGTAACGAAATACCCGACCTCGCCGCCGGGACTGATCCTGCAGGGCGCCGCAGTCGGCGCAAAGTCCCAGCTGCTGTTCCTCTCCGGCCAGGTCGCCGCCCCGCTAGATCCGTCGAAGGTGACGACGCCGCAGTCGATGATGGCGCTGACGCCTGCCGACTATGGCGACACGAAGACGCAGACGATCAGCGTCCTCACCCGGATCAAGGCCTCGCTCGCCGAGCATGGTTACACCATGGCCGACATCGTCAAGCTGACCGTGTTCGTCGTCGGCGATGCGGCGCACGGCGGGCGGATGGACTTCGACGGCATGAACGCGGGGTTCAAGCAGTTCTTCGGCACCGCCGACAACCCCGGCACGGTCGCCCGCTCGACGGTGCAGGTGTCGGCGCTCGCCGCGCCGGGCTTCCTCGTCGAGATCGAGGCGATTGCCGCCAAGTGAGGCTCATGCGCCGGCCGCGCGGGCGTTGATCGCGGAAGGCCGGCGCGGCAGGGTGGCGGGGATGGCGACGCGCGCGCTCCCCTCGACCGAGTCCCTGCTGACCGAGGGCGACCGCCTCGCTGCGGCCGGGGCAGCGGCTCGTGCCGACGCGGCCTACTGCGCCGCTGTTGCCGCCGCCGTGCGCGATCCCGAGCTGCTCGCCGCGGGCGCGGCGCTGGCGGAGGGACGGCTGGCCGTCGCCGAGCCGCTGCTGCGGACCCGCCTCAAGCGCCGCCCGACCGACGTCGCGGCGATGCGGATGCTAGCCGAGCTGGCCGCGCGCCTCGGCCGCTACGCCGACGCCGAGACGCTGCTGCGCCGCGCGGTGGACCTCGCGCCGTCGTTTCACGAAGCGCGGTTCAACCTGGCGACGATCCTCCACCGCCGCTCGCGGTCGACCGAAGCGCTGGCCGAAGTCGATCGGCTGCTCGCGCGCGATCCTCGCAACCCGAGCTACCGCAACCTGCGCGCCGCCGCTCTGGCGCGGCTCGGCGAGTTCGATGCCGCGCTCGACACCTATGCCGCGCTCCTCGCCGAGTTCCCGCGCCAGCCGAAGGGGTGGATGAGCTATGGCCACGCGCTGAAGACCGTCGGCCGCACCGATGCGGCGATCGGCGCATATCGCGAGGCGCTGCGCCAGGCACCGACGCTTGGCGAGGCGTGGTGGAGCCTGGCCAATCTGAAGACGGTGCGTTTCGACGACGGCGACGTTGCGGCGATGCAGGCGGCGCTAGCGGGCGAGATCGGCGACGAGGACCGGCTGCACCTCGCCTTTGCCCTCGGCAAGGCCGAGGCCGACCGCGGGCAGGCGGCGGCCGCGTTCGGCTACTATGCCGAGGGCAACCGCATCCGCGCCGGCCAGCTCCGCTACGACCCGGCCGAGACGACCCGCGCCGTCGAGCGGGCGCGCGC
>JAFARM010000198.1 GCA_019245455.1 Sphingomonadaceae bacterium
CAGCTGCAGCTCGAGGTGCTGATCAGCCGGCTCGACGCCGAGTACAAGGTCGACGCCGGCATCGAGCCGTCGCCGTTCGACACCGCCCGCTGGATCGCCGCCGACGAACCAAGCGCGCTCAAGGCCTTCGTCGACCAGCACAAGAGCGCCATGGCCGAGGACCGCGACGGCGCGCCGGTGTTCATGGCGCGCGACCAGTGGGAACTGAACTACACCGCCCAGCGCGAGACGGCGGTGCGGTTCACCGCGACGCGGGAACGGGCGTGAACGGTCCCTCTCCCCTTGAGGGAGAGGGACAGGCTGCGCCTTCGCGCAGCCAGGGTGAGGGGGCGTCGCCGCCGCACCCTCACCCTGGCGCTGCGCGCCGGTCCCTCTCCCTCGAGGGGAGAGGGACAGAATGAACGCCGACGACCTCGCCCGCCGCGCGCGCATCGACGCGCTGATCGCCAGCTACGACCGCGGCGTGCCCCTGCTCCCCGAGGAGCCGCCGCGCCGGCGCGGCTTCCTTCGCCGCTGGTGGACGCTGATCCTCGCCGCCGTCGTCCTGACCTTCGTCGCGCTCATCGCCTGGCTCGTCGTCACCGCGCCGCTGGGCCGGTCCTTGGAGCCGCTGAAGAACCCCAGCCTCGTCCTCCTCGACGCCGCCGGCGACCCGATCGCGCGGCGCGGCGACTATAAGGAGCAGCCGGTGACCGTCGCCGAGCTGCCGAAGTACGTGCCCGCCGCCTTCGTCGCCATCGAGGACCGGCGCTTCTACCACCATTGGGGCGTCGACCCGCAGGGCATCGCCCGCGCCCTGTTCCGCAATGCCGAGGCCGGCGGCGTCCAGCAGGGCGGGTCGACGCTGACGCAGCAGCTGGCCAAGACGAGCTTCCTGTCGAGCGACCGGACCATCCGGCGCAAGCTGCAGGAGATCATCATCGCCTTCTACCTCGAGAGCCGGCTGACCAAGGACCAGATCCTCGCCCGCTATCTGTCGAGCGTCTATTTCGGCGACGGTGCCTATGGCCTGCGCGCGGCGGCGCGGGTCTATTTCGATCGCGAGCCGTCGCAGCTGACGCTTGGGCAGGCGGCGATGCTCGCGGGGCTAGTGCAGGCCCCATCGCGTCTCGCCCCCAGCCGCCACCTGGCGGCGGCGCAGGCGCGCGAGCGGGTCGTGCTCGCCGCCATGGTCGAGAACGGCGCGGTCACCCGCCGCCAGGCGGTGCGCGCCGACCTCGCCGAGGTCGACCGCGGCCGCGACGCCCTGCCAAGCGGGTCCTACTTCGCCGACTGGGTCCTGCCGCAGGCGCGGGCGAGCATCGACACGGCGCAATATGGCGACGTCACGGTCCAGACGACGCTCGACCCGGCGCTGCAGGAGGCCGCCGAGCGCGCCGTCGCCGAGACGCTGCGCTCGCTTGCCGGGGCCAACGTCCACCAGGCGGCGCTCGTCGCCATGCGCCCCGACGGACGGGTGGTGGCGATGGTCGGGGGTGCCGACTACCACGCGACGCCGTTCAACCGGGCGACGCAGGCGCTGCGCCAGCCGGGGTCGAGCTTCAAGCTGTTCGTCTATCTCGCCGCGCTCCACGCGGGGATGCGGACCAGCGACACCATCGTCGACGAGCCGGTGACGATCGACGGCTGGTCGCCGAAGAACGACGAGGGCAAGTATCGCGGCACGATCAGCCTCGCCACCGCCTTCGCCGCCTCGTCGAACGTCGCCGCGGCCAAGATCATGCAGAAGGTCGGTGTCGAGGCGGTGCGGCACCAGGCGCGGCTGCTCGGTGTGACGGTTCCGCTGTCGAACTACCAGGGGCTTGCGCTCGGCACGTCGGCGGTGCCGCTGATCGAGCTGACCAGCGCCTATGCCGCGGTCGCCAACGGCAGCTATCCGGTGAAGCCGGTCGGCCTCGCCAACCCCCGCGCGCCGGGTTTGAGCGACCGCATCCGCACGACGATCAACGGACTGCAGCCCTGGCCCGAGCGCGCGCCGATGCTCGAGCTGCTGCAGTCCGCCGTCCGCCACGGCACCGGCGTCGCCGCCGCGCTGCCCATCCCGACCTATGGCAAGACGGGGACGACGCAGAACCACCGCGACGCGCTGTTCGTCGGTTTCGCCGGCGACCTCGTCGTCGGCGTCTGGGTGGGGAACGACGACAACGCGCCGATGACGGGAGCGGTCGTCGGCGGCACCGTGCCGGCCAAGCTGTGGCACCGTTTCATGGCCAGCGCGCTGACCCACGAAGGGCTGCTCCACGCGCCGCCGCCCGAGCGGCGCGTCACCGACACCATCGGCGACGCCATCGGCGCGGCGATCGACGCGGTCCGCGGCGACGGTTTCGACGGCGAGCCGCCCGAACCGCCGCCGCCGCCCGACGAGCCGCAGTAAGGTGCAGATCAAAGCGTGATTGTCATTCCGGCGGAGGCCGGGACCCGCCTCTTCCGCTGTCATCCCGGCGCAGGCTGGGACCCATGATCTCAACCGTTCGAGATCGTGGGTCCCGGCCTGCGCCGGGATGACAGCCGATTATCGGATGGAAGGCCGGACGCTCAAGACCACATCCGCTGCAGTTCGCGCTGGCGGTCGAGCCACTGGTGCTTGAGCGCGCCAATCACGTGCAATGCGAACAGGCCGTAGAACACCGTGGCGAAGGCCGCGTGCCAGCTGAAGAACAGCTTGTGCAGCCCCTCCTTGTCGGGCTGGCCGATCGCCTGGATCCAGCCGATGCGCGGCACCTCGAACAGGCCGAACCACGTCAGCGGGTGCTCGGCCGCGCCCTTGAAGGCGCTGTCGTGCATATAGCCGGTCAGCGGCAGGCCGATGATGACGGCGTACAGGGCGAAGTGGGCGAGGTGCGCCAGCGTCCGTTCCCAGCCGTGCTGGCCGGCAGGAGCCGGCGGCGGCGCGTGCGTCACCCGCCACAGGATGCGCATCACGGCGAGACCGAGCACCGTCAGCCCGATCGACTTGTGGAGATTGATCAGCGGCCGCTGCGCGTTCTCCGGGAAATAGTCGATCGTCCAGATGCCGATGACGTTGGCGATGATGAGGGCGGCGATCGTCCAGTGGAAGACCATCGCCAGGCGGGTGTAGCGGTCGGGCAGGGCCATGCAGGCTCCGTTCATTCCGGGTGAGGCATCGTGGTCATGGCATGGCCGGGGGCAGTGCCGCTATAGGCTTCGTTGCCCGTCCCCGCGCCGAGGACCCCTGAGTGACCGTCGATCCCGTCCTCCGCGCGCATTCGCCGCGCTACACGCCCGGGCCGACGCCGTGGCCGAGCCTTGCCATCCACGCGGGCGTCGCGGTGCTGTGGGGGCTGCTGTTCGCCGGTGCCTTCGCCTTCACCGGCGTGTTCGCGTGGAGTGTGGGCCTCGTCTACGTCGCCTATGACACGGTGCTGCTCGCCTTCACCTTCGTCCAGACGTGGGCGCTCAGGCGGGCGCGGCCGGCCCCGGCGCTGCCCGCAACGAGCCTCGCCGTCATCGTCGCCGCGCACAACGAGGCCGCCGTCCTGCCGGTGACGCTGGCGGCGCTGTTCGGCCAGAGCGCGCCCGCCGACCTCGTCGTCATCGCCGACGACGGGTCGACCGATGGCACGGCCGAGCTGCTCGCCCGCGACTTCGGCCTGGCCCCGCCCGCGCTCGGCAGCCTCAGCGCGCGGAGCGCGACGCACCCGCTCGTCTGGCTGCGCCTGCCCCACGGCGGCAAGGCGGCGGCGCTGAACGCCGCGCTCGCCGCGATCGACAGCGAAGTGGTGCTGACCGTCGACGCCGACACGCTGCTCGAGCGGCAAGCGCTCGCCGCGATCCGCGCCGCCTTCGCCGCCGACCCGAACCTCGTCGCGGCGACGGGCGTGCTGACGCCGGTGTGCGACCGCTCCGCGTCGGGGCGGCTGTTCGAGTGGTTCCAGTCCTACGAGTACATCCGCAACTTCCTGTCGCGTGCGGCGTGGGAGCGGGTCGGCGGGCTGCTGCTGATCTCGGGTGCGTTCGCCGGCTTCCGGCGCGAGGCGGTGCGCGCGGTCGGCGGCTTCGACCGCGACTGCCTGGTCGAGGATTATGAACTGATCCACCGCCTGCGCCGCCACGGCGCGCGCGCCGGGCTCGGCTGGACGAGCCGCGTCGTCGGCGGGGCGCGCGCCCGCACCGCCGCGCCTGCAAGCCTGCCCGCCTTCCTCCGCCAGCGGCGGCGCTGGTTCGGCGGCTTCCTGCAGACGCAATACTGGTACCGCGACATGGTCGGCGATGCGCGATATGGCCACCTTGGCACGTGGATGCTGCCGGTCAAGGCGTTCGACACGCTGCAGCCGGTGTTCGGGCTGACGGCGTTCGCGCTGCTCGTCTGGTATCTGGCGCGCGGGCAGGTTCACGTCCTGCTGCCGGTGGCGATCGTCATCGGCAGCAAGATCGCCATCGACCTCGCCTTCCACCTGTGGTCGCTGCGCCTCTACCGCGCCTGGGCCGGCGGCCCGCCGATGGGCAGCGCCGCCGCGGTGCTGGCGAGCCTGGTCGAGCCGTTCAGCTTCCAGCTCCTCCGCCACACCGGCGCGGCGCTCGGCTGGGTGACGTTCCTGTCGGGCCGCCAGACGTGGGGCAAGCAGAGCCGCGGTGGGCTGGTGCGCGCCTGACCCTCCCCTCCCGCGCGCGGGAGGGGGCGGGGGTGGGAGTAAGACCTCCCTCAACTGTCATCCCCGCGAAAGCGGGGACCCATCTCCTCAAGCCGCAGGAGATGGGTTCCCGCTTTCGCGGGAATGACGTTCGGTGGAGCGTAGCGCCGCCCCCGCGACCCCGAACCCCGCCACCATCAGCGCCCAGCTCTCCGGCTCGGGCACGTTCTCGGTGAAGACGCCGCGGATCACCGTGTCGCCGCCGACGTGGAGATTGGTCCCCTTGCCGAACACCTCGGTGACGCGCGAGCAGACCTGCCCGTCGGGGCCGGTGCGGATCGCGCAATAGTCGAAGTCGCGCTCAGCCGAGCTGACGATCCGCAGCAGCCTGCCCGGCACCACCGTCTCGTCGAAGCGGTAAAGCGGGTTGAACCCGATGTTGACATCGACGCCGCCCGCATCGCGCACGCCGGTGATGACGTCCACCTGCGTCGGATCATCGAGCGTCAGTGTCGAGGCGGATGCGGCGTCGGTGAAGCGGAAGGTCCAGACGTGAGTGCGGCCGTCGGCGAGAACGGTATAGTCGGTGAAGTATGCGCCCGGCCCGGCACCCTCGTCGTCGGCGGGATCGTAGCTGAACGGGCAGCCGGCGTGGCAGTTGCCCTCGAACCCCTGGATGGCGGCGGCGGTGGCCGGCGCGGCGGCGAGCGCGGCTGCGGCGATGAGGCCAAGCGCGGCGGCGAGCACGAGTGACTTCATCGGTCCTCTCCCTGTTACCCCGCCCTTGTGCCACCATGCCGCAGATCGCGCGCGGGCGGAAGGCTTCTCGGCGGCAAAGGCGGGTGACGCCGTTCCCGTCCCGTTCTATATCGGAAGCGTGAGCTACCCCGCCCTCGTCGCGACGCACGCCGGCATCTGGATCGACGGTGCGCCCGTGTCGCGCGCCGAGGCGATCCGCCGCGCCGCCGACACGCCGCACCTGCTGCTCGCCGCGCCGGTCACCGCGAGCCGCCTCGGCATCCCCGAGCTGTCGGGCACGGACCTGCTCGAGCTGTTCGCCTTCGTCTTGCCCGCGCGCTTCGCCGTGCCGACCGCGGGCGGGCTGGCGCGGGCGCTGGGGCTCGGCGCGCCGGCGGGTGGGGCCGACGAGGGCGCCTTCCTGCAGGCGGCGGCCGAGCGGCTGCTTGCGACCCTCGCCGACCCCGACTGGCGCGAGCGGCACGGCGCGTGGCAGATCGCGCAGACGCTCGCCCGCCTGCGCTGGAGCTGGGGGGCCGAGGTCGCGCGACGGATCGCCAGGCCCGAGCGGCCCGAGCGCAGCCTGTTCACCGTCCTGCCCAAGTGCGAGGACGCCCCGCCGCGCCCGCGCCCGCGCGACATCGCGGTCGGCGACGGCGAGGTCGAGGCGCGGCTCGACGCGATGCTGCGCCCGGGGGCCGAGCGCCGCGAGGGGCAGCGCGCCTATGCCCGCGCCGCCGCCCACGCCTTCCGCCCTCGCGCAGTCGCCGGCGCGCCCAACGTCGCCCTGCTCGAGGCGGGGACGGGCATCGGCAAGACGCTCGGCTACCTCGCCCCGGCCGCGCACTGGGCGCAGGCGGCGGGCGGGGCGGTTTGGCTGTCGACCTATACCAAGGCGCTGCAGCGGCAGCTCGACCACGAGACGGCGCGCGCCTATCCCGACCCGGCGGCGAAGGGGGCCAAGGTCGTCGTCCGCAAGGGGCGCGAGAACTACCTGTGTCTCTTGAACCTCGAGGACGCGGTGCAGGGCGGCTTCAGCGGCCGCGCGGCGATCTTCGCGCAGCTGGCGGCGCGCTGGGCCGAGTACAGCCGCGACGGCGACCTCGTCGGCGGCGACCTGCCGGGCTGGCTGACGACGCTGTTCGGCCGCGCGCCCGTCGCCGCGCTCAGCGACCGGCGCGGCGAGTGCGTCTATGCCGGCTGCCCGCACTACCGCAGCTGCTTCATCGAGCGCGCCGGGCGGGCGAGTCTCGCCGCCGACCTCGTCATCGCCAACCACGCGCTCGTCATGGTCAACGCCGTGCGCGGCCGCGCCGAGGGGCAGGGGCTGACGCGGCTGGTGTTCGACGAGGGCCACCACCTGTTCGACGCCGCCGACTCGACCTTCGCCGTCGCGCTGACCGGGGCCGAGGCGATCGAGATGCGCCGCTGGATCCTGGGGCCGGAGAAGAGCGCGCGGGGGCGGCGGCGGGGACTGTCGGCGCGGCTGTCGGACCTCGCCGGCTATGACGAGGAGGGAGGCGCGGCGCTGGCGGCGGCGAGTGCGGCGGCGCGCGCCCTGCCGGCCGACGGCTGGGGCGGGCGGCTCGTCGCCGGCACGCCGGACGGCCCGGTCGAGGCGCTGCTCGCCGCCGTCCGCGCCCAGGTCTATGCGCGGGCGAGCGGCGAGGACGCCGGCTACGGCCTCGAGACCGAGGTCGCCGAAGTCCTGCCGGCGGTGATCGACGCCGCCGATGCCGCGGCCAGGGCGCTCGACGCGCTAGCCCGGCCGCTGGCGGCGCTCGAGGCGCGGCTCGCGGCGGTGCTCGACGACCCGCCCGACTGGCTCGACGGACCGGGGCGCGCCCGCGTCGAGGGGGCGGCGGCGGGCCTGCGACTGCGTGGGGCAACGCTCGCGGCGTGGAGCGGGCTTCTGGCGCGGCTCGGCGGGGCGGCCGACCCCGACTTCATCGACTGGTTCGCCGTCGACCGCGTCGAGGGGCGCGAGTACGACGTCGGCGTCCACCGCCGCTGGCTCGACCCGACGCGCCCCTTCGCGCGTGCCGTGCTCGAGCCGGCGCACGGCGTCGTCATCACGTCGGCGACACTCCGCAGCCGGGCGGCGGGCGATCCCCATGCCGGCTGGGAGCACGCCCATGTCCGCACCGGCGCGGGCCACCTGCCCCTGCCGCCGCAGCGGTTCGCCGTCGACAGCCCGTTCGACTATGCCGCCAATGCCCGCGTCCTGATCGTCACCGACATCCGGCGCGGCGACATTTCCGGCCTCGCCACCGCCTACCGCCGGCTGATCGAGGCGGCGGGCGGCGGCACGCTCGGCCTGTTCACCGCCATTGCCCGGCTGAAGGCGGTGCACGCGCGCATCGCCGATCCGCTGGCGAGGGCCGGGCTGCCGCTCTACGCCCAGCACGTCGACCCGATCGACACCGGCACGCTCGTCGACATCTTCCGCGCCGAGCCGAAGGCTTCGCTGCTCGGTACCGATGCGCTGCGGGACGGCGTCGACGTGCCCGGCGATTCGCTGCGGCTGGTCGTCATGGAGGGCGTGCCGTGGCCGCGCCCGACCGTCGTCCACGCGGCGCGGCGGGCGGCGTTCGGCGGCGCGGCCTACGACGACCTCGTCACCAGCGGCCGCCTGGCGCAGGCGTTCGGCCGCCTGATCCGCCGCGCCGACGACCGCGGCACCTTCGTCCTGATCGGCCCTGCCGTCCCCTCGCGGCTGCTGACCGCCTTCCCGCCCGGCACGCGCGTCGACCGCGTCGACCTCGACACGGCGGTCGCCGCGGTCGCCGCCGGCCACCCCGCGCTCGCGCCGGCTTAAGCCGCATTGTCATCGCCGCCGCCGCCCGCTAGGCGGCGCAACGTGCGGGCTCGCCGTGCCGACGGGGGACTAGTGAAGCGACTGACGCTGCTCCGCCACGCCAAGTCGACGTGGGACGATCCCGTCGAGCGCGACTTCGACCGGCCGCTGAACGGCCGCGGCCGCCGCGCCGCCGCGCGCATGGGGCAGTGGCTGAGGGACGAGGACGCCGCCTTCGACCACGTCCGCGCCAGCCCCGCGGTGCGCGTCCGCCAGACGATCGAGGGGATCGAGGACGGCCTGCGCCGCCCGCTCACCCCGCTGTTCGACACGCGCATCTATCTGGCGAGCGCGGTGACGCTGCTCGACGTCGTCCAGGGCTTCGGCGACGCCGGCACCGCGCTGCTCGTCGGCCACAATCCGGGACTCGAGGACCTGCTCCTGCTCCTCACCCCCGACGCCGACCCGCTGAGGGGCGAAGCGGAGATCAAGTATCCGACGGCGACCGTCGCGGTGCTCGACCTCGCCGTCGACGCCTGGCGCGACGCCGCGGCCGGCTGCGCGACGCTCCGCACCTTCGTCCGCCCGCGCGATCTGGACGAGAGTTTGGGGCCGGACGACTGATCCGCCTTCCTGTCATCCCCGCGAAAGCGGGGACCCATCTCCTGCCGTTGATCCCGTGTCGAGGGCGCGCGTTGCATCGAGGCGAAGCTCTGGAGATGGGTCCCCGCCTTCGCGGGGATGACGCAATGAACTTACCGGCGGCCTCTCACCGCCACAGCCGCCGCCGCTCGGCGAGGTCGTTCCTGAGCGTCGTCGCCGCCACGCCGCCCTCACCCATGGCGTGGCTGATCTGGTCGAGGCCGACGACGACGTCGCCCGCCGCGTACAGGCCGGGCACGGTCGTCCGCTGATGGTCGTCGACCGTGACGCACCCCGCATCCGCCGTCGCCGCGCCGAGCGAGGCGGCCAGCCCCGAGCGGATGTGCGAGCCGAGCGCCGGGTACAGGCTGGCGAAGGTCAGCTCGCGCGCCCCTTCGCCGGCCGTCAGCGCCAGCCCGCCGTCGACCAGCCGGTAGCCGCGCGCGGGGCCGTCGACGGCGGCGATCCCTGCCTCGGCCAGCCGCGCCCGCTCGCCGGCATCGAGCGCGTGCGGCCCGTCGGGCGCGATCAGCGTCAGGTCGGCGGTGTAGCTCCTCAGGAACAGCGCCTCGCGCACGCCGTGCTCGCCCGTGCCGAGCACGGCGACGCGCGCGTCCGTCACCTCGAACCCGTCGCATACCGGACAGTAGCGGAGCGCGCCTGCCGCCAGCGCCGCGTCGTGCAGCGCGTCGTCGATCGGCGGCCGGCGGTTGACGACGCCGGTCGCCAGCACCACCGCCGCCGCCCGGAGCGTGCCGCCGTCCCACGTCGCGACGAACCCGTCGTCGTCCTGCGCCAGCGTCTCGACGTGTCCGACGACGAGCCGTGCCCCCTGTCCGGCTGCCTGCGCCCGCATCGCGGCGACGAGGTCGGCCCCGGCGACGCCGCCGGGGTAGCCGGCATGGTTGCGCGTGCGCGGGATCGTGCTCGCGCGGCTGCGGCCGGCATCGACCACCACTGTCGTCAGGTGGAAGCGCGCGAGATAGATCGCCGCCGTCAGCCCCGCCGGGCCGCCGCCGACGACGAGCGCGTCGCAGGCGGCTGGCGCAGGTGCCGTGCCGCCGCTCATCGCCCGCGCGAGCGTTCGGCGGCGCGCCCGGCGGCGGCGACGATCACGGCGCTCGACAGCAGGATCGAGCTGACCAGGGCACCGACCGCGAGCAATCCGCCGCTCGACACCTCGACGGCGGCGCGGAGGCGGCCGCGCCGACCGAAGCGGACGACGAGCACGGCGCGCTGGCGGTCGCCGGACAGGGGAACGAGGCGGGTCATGCGCCCGACAACGCCAGCGCGCGCGGACGGTTCATCGTTACGGCGGCCGACGGGAACCGCCCGCGCAGGCGGAGAACACCCAGCCGCTGATGCCGGGAACACTCAAACCCGCTCATGCCGAGAATGCAGCGCCACTCATGCCGAGAATGCCCAACCTGCTTATGCCGGGAACACCCAAACCCGCTCATGCTGAGCCTGTCGAAGCACGTTCGGACGCTCGCGCGTGCTTCGACAAGCTCAGCATGAGCGGGTTCGGGTGAGGGGCGTGCGTGCTTCGACAAGCTCAGCATGAGCGGGTGCGGGCGAGGGTCGCGCGTGCTTCGACAAGCTCAGCATGAGCGGGTGCGGGTGAGGGTCGCGCGTGCTTCGACACGCTCAGCATGAGCGGGTTTGGGTGAGGGTGTGGGGTCGCGGCACGGGCCGCCGTCGCCACCTGCGGGCGTGGGGTACACCCTCACCCGCCGCGCCGGCGCGCGAGTCGCCTCTCCCGCAAGCGGGAGAGGAGGGCTACTGCTGGTCCCGCGCCGCCTTCTTCGCCGCCTCGCGCTCGCGCGCCGCCGCCTTCTTTTCGCGCGCCTCTTCCTTCCGCTCGCGCTTGCCGCGGCGGCGGTCGCGTTCCTTCTGGCCGGGCGCGACCGCATTGATGCCGGCGCCGACGACGCGCACCGGGGCGGTGGCGACGTCGACCGCCGCCCCGACCACCGTCGACACGCACCCCGTCAGCCCCGGCGCGACGCCACCCAGCAGCAGCAGC
>JAFARM010000211.1 GCA_019245455.1 Sphingomonadaceae bacterium
GCGGCGATCTAGCGGCTGGCGGCTCCCGCGTCGAGCGCCGCCACCCCAGGCAGGACCTTGCCCTCCATCCACTCGAGGAATGCCCCGCCCGCGTTCGACACGAAGGTGAAGCCGTCGGCCGCGCCCGCATGGTTCAGCGCGGCCACCGTGTCGCCGCCGCCGGCGACCGAGACCAGCCCCTCCCCCGTCAGCGCTGCCGCGGTGCGGGCAAGCGCCACCGTCGCCGCGTCGAAGGGCCTCAGCTCGAACGCGCCGAGGGGCCCGTTCCACACCAGCGTCCGGCAGGTCTTGAGCACGTCGGCCAGCGCCTCGACCGCCGCCGGGCCGAGGTCGAGGACCATCTCTTGCGAGCCGATCTCGTGGACGTTGACGGTCCGGTGTGGCGCGTTCGCCTTGAACTCCGTGGCGGCGACGACGTCGTAGGGCAGGTGGACGGTGCAGCCGGCCGCCTCGGCGCGCGCCAGCACGTCGCGCGCGGTGTCGGCGAGGTCGTGCTCGCACAGGGACTTGCCGACGTTCATTCCCTTCGCCGCGAGGAAGGTGTTGGCCATCCCGCCGCCGATGATCAGGTGGTCGACGCGGCTCACGAGGTGGGTCAGCACGTCGAGCTTCGACGACACCTTGGCCCCGCCGACGACTGCTGCCACCGGGTGCGCCGGGTTGCCAAGCGCCTTGTCGAGCGCATCGAGCTCGGCCGCCATCGCCCGGCCGGCGAACGCCGGCAGGACGTGCGCCAGCCCCTCGGTCGAGGCATGGGCGCGGTGCGCGGCGGAGAAGGCGTCGTTGACGTAAAGATCGCCGTTTGCCGCGAGGTCGCGGACGAAGGCCGGGTCGTTCGCCTCCTCTTGCGGGTGGAAGCGCGTGTTCTCGAGCACCAGCACGCCGCTGTCGGGCAGCGCCGCGACCGCGTCGGCCGCTACCGGCCCGATGCAGTCTGCGGCGAAGGCGACCGGCCGCCCGAGCACCGCCGCCAGCGCCACCGCCACCGGACGCAACGACAGCTTCGGATCGACGCCCTTCGGCCGGCCGAAATGCGACAGGACGATGACCTTCGCCCCGGCGTCGCTCAGCATCGCCAGCGTCGGCACCGTCGCCTCGAGCCGCGCAGCCTCGGTGACGCGCCCGCCCTCCATCGGCACGTTGAGGTCGGCGCGGACGAGGACGCGCTTCCCCCGCACGTCGCCCATGTCGTCGAGCGTGCGGAACGTCACGCCAGCGAGGCCATCAGCGTCGCGGTGTCGACCATGCGGTTGGAGAAACCCCACTCGTTGTCGTACCAGCTGACGACCCGCACCAGCCGGCTGTCGAGCACCGCCGTCTCCAGGCTGTCGACCGTCGACGACGCCGGGTCGCCATTATAGTCGCGGCTGACGAGCGGCTCATCCGAATAGTTGAGGATGCCGCGCAAGGCACTGGTTTCGCTCGCCGCCTTGAGTGCCGCGTTGACCTCCTCGATCGTCGTGTCGCGGCTCGGCGTGAAGGTGAAATCGACCAGGCTGACGTTCGGCGTCGGCACGCGCACCGAGGTGCCGTCGAGCTTGCCCTTCAGTTCGGGGATGACCTCGGCCACGGTGCGGGCCGCACCCGTCGTCGTCGGGATCATCGACACGGCGGCAGCGCGGGCGCGGCGCGGGTCCTTGTGCATCTGATCGAGCAGCGCCTGGTCGTTGGTGTAGCTGTGGATCGTCAGCATCAGTCCGCGCTCGACGCCGATCGCCTCATGCATCACCTTCACGACCGGTGCCAAACAGTTGGTCGTGCACGATGCGTTCGACACGACGGTGTGCTCAGGGGTCAGCTTGTCCTGGTTGACGCCGTAGACGACGGTCAGGTCGACGCCCTTGCCGGGAGCCGAGATCAGCACCTTCTTCGCCCCCGCCTCGATATGGCCGCGCGCCTTGGCGGCGTCGGTGAACAGGCCGGTGCACTCGAGCGCGAGGTCGACGCCGAGCTCCCGGTGCGGCAGCTTGGCCGGGTCGCGCTCGGCCGTCACGCGGACGCGCCGGCCGTCGATGACGAGGTGGTCGCCGTCGACCGCGACCGTGCCCGGATAGGTGCCGTGGACCGAATCCCGCTTCAACAGCAGGGCGTTGGTGTCGATGCTGGCGAGGTCGTTGATCGCCACCACCTCGAGCTCGCTCTGCCGCGCCAGCATCGCGCGCAGCACCAGCCGGCCGATGCGCCCGAAGCCGTTGATCGCCACCTTGGTCATCGTCGTCTCCTTTAGCAGCGTCAGCGGTAGGTTCCGCCGAGCAAAGGCCGGATGCGCGCCGCGATCTTCGGCGCGGTGATCCCGAAGTGATCGTACAGCGCCTCCGCCGGAGCCGAGGCACCAAAGCCGTTGATGCCGATCATAAGCCCGTCGGCGACGTGGCGTTCCCAACCCATCGTCACCCCGGCCTCGACCGAGACCTTGAGGACGCCGTGCGGCAGCAGGTCGTCGCGGTACGCCGCGTCCTGCCGGTCGAAGTTTTCCCAGCACGGCATCGACACGACGTCGGCACCGACGCCCTCGCCCTCGAGCAGCTTCGCGGTTTCGACGGCGATATGGACCTCCGATCCGGTGGCGATCAGGACCACCTGGCGCGGGGCGGTCGCGGCGATCAGGCGATAGCCGCCGCGCGCGCAGCGGTTCTCCGTTGCCTCGGTCCGCAGCTGCGACACGTTCTGACGCGACAGGGCGAGGACCGACGGCCGCGTCTTGTCGGCGAGCGCCAGCGCCCAGCACTCGGCGGTCTCGACCGCGTCGGCGGGGCGGTAGACGGCGAGGTTGGGGATCGCCCGCAGCGAGGCGAGGTGCTCGATTGGCTGGTGCGTCGGCCCGTCCTCGCCGAGCCCGATCGAATCGTGCGTCAGGACATAGATGACCCGCACGCGCTGCAGCGCCGACATCCGGATCGCGTTGCGCATATAGTCGGAGAAGACGAGGAAGGTGCCGCCGTAGGGCAGGCACTGGCCGTGAAGGGCGATGCCGTTCATCGCGGCTGCCATGCCGAACTCGCGGATGCCGTAATAGATGTACCTGCCGCCGTAGCTGTCGGCGGTAAGCGGCTGTAATCCTTTGGCCTTGGTGTTGTTCGATCCCGTCAGGTCGGCCGAGCCGCCGATCATGCCCGGCGCGAGCGGTGTCACCGCGTCGAGCACCAGCTCGGAGGCCTTGCGCGTGGCGATCGTCTGCGGCTTGGCGAGCAGGCCGGCGATGTGTGCGTCAATGGCGGCGAACGCCTCGGCGGGCGGGTTGCCGGCAACGCGGCGCTCGAACTGCGCGCGCAGCTCCGGGTCGGCTGCGGCGAGGCGATCGGCCCACGCCGCGTGCTCGTCCCGGCCGCGGCCGCCGGCTTCGCGCCAGGCGGCGAGGATGTCGGCGGGCACCTCGAACGGGGCCGCGTCCCAGCCGAGCGCGGCGCGCGCACCGGCCACCTCGCCCGCGCCGAGCGCGCTGCCGTGGCTGCCGCTCGTCCCCGCCTTGGTCGGCGCGCCGTAGCCGATGGTGGTGCGGCAGGCGATCAGGCTCGGCCGCGGATCCGCTTTGGCTTCGGCGAGCGCGCGGTCGACGTCGGCGAAGTCGAGGCCGTCGCAGGCGACGACGTGCCAGCCGGCCGCGGCGAAGCGCGCGGCCTGGTCCTCGCTCGTGGCGAGGCTCGTCGGCCCGTCGATCGAGATGCGGTTGTCATCCCAAAGCACGTTCAGCCGCCCGAGCTTCAGGTGCCCGGCGAGCCCGATCGCCTCGTGGGAGATGCCCTCCATCAGGCAGCCGTCGCCGGCGATGACCCAGGTGCGGTGGTCGACCAGTGCGTCGCCGAACACGGCGTTCAGGTGCCGCTCGGCGATCGCCATGCCGACCGCGGTCGCCAGCCCCTGCCCCAGCGGCCCGGTCGTGGTTTCGACACCTTCCAGCTCGAAATTCTCCGGGTGGCCGGCACACGGGGAGCCGAATTGGCGGAAGGAACGTATGTCGCCCAACGTCGGCCGGGCATAGCCGGTCAGGTGGAGGAGCGCGTAGATCAGCATCGACCCGTGCCCCGCCGACAGGACGAAGCGGTCGCGGTCGGGCCAATGCGGCGCGGCGGGGTCGAACTTCAGGTGGCGCGTGAACAGCGCCGTCGCGGCATCGGCCATGCCCATCGGCATCCCCGGATGGCCGCTGTTCGCCGCCTCGACCGCGTCCATCGCCAGCGCGCGGATGGCGTTCGCCATCTGGCGCGGAGAAACGGGGCTGGACATGGGCGGCGGGACTTCCGGCAGCGACTCGGGGGAGTGAGAGCGGCGCACCATGGCCACGCCGCTGCCAGGGGTCAACATTTGACGAGTGCCCTACCCAGCGGTTAACGTGGCTCAATCGACGCCCGGATTTTCAGAAGGTTGGCGATGACGGATACGACGGTACACGAACGTCTGGCCGCGGCCGTCGCCCGCGCCGAAGCCGCTGCCGCGCAGCTTAAGGCCGACCGCGACCGCGCGCAGCGCCGCGCCGACGCCGCGCTCGCCGCCGGCGACGCCGCGGTTGCCGTGCTCGACACGCTGCTCGCCGCCTGATGGGCCAGGTCCGCGTCAGCGTCGGCGGGCGCACCTATCCGCTGTCGTGCGCCGACGGCGAGGAGGGCCACCTGACCGCGCTCGGCGAGCATCTGTCGGCCAAGGCCGACGAGCTGACCGCCGCCATCGGCACGATGAGCGAGCCACGCCTGCTGCTGATGGCCGGCATCCAGGTCGCCGACGAGCTGTTCGCGTTGCGCGCCGGCGGCGGCGCGACTGATCCTCAGCTCGAGGCGCTGGTCGCCCGCGTCGAGGCGCTCGCGGCGTCGCTCGCCGGCTGAACCAGCGCAGCCAGCGCGCGGCCGAGAAGCGCCACCGACCGCAATTTGTCGGGCAGGCTGAGGGCGGTGATCGGCCCCGCGTCGGTCTTGTTGAGGTCGACGACATAGATCCGCCCGTCGCGGTCGCGCAGCACGTCGAGCCCCGCCCAGTCGGCACCCATCGCCGCGGCGAAGGCGACGAGGTTGGCCTGCTCGGCGGCGCTGAACACGGCGTCCGGCGCGGCGAGCCAGGCGCGGCGGTTCGGCGGCAGGAAGCGGGCGCCCGGGTCGCGCTGCTTGACCCACACCGCCACCACTTTCCCGCCAACAACCTGGGTCCGCAGGTCGCGGGCAAAGCCGTCGTCGTCGACCGTGTCGATCAGGCGCTGATAAACCATACCCGGCCGCGCCGCCGTTGGGCAGGCGACGACGCGGCCGTCGTGGCGGCCGTTGACCTCGCTTTTCTCGACGACCGCGCCGTGCCACGTCGCCGGGTCGAGCGCGAGCGGGTAGCCGAAGGTCGCGGCGAAGACGGCGGCGACCCGGCTCTTGCGGATGTCGGCACACGCGAAGTTCAGGGCACGTCCGCCGGTGGCCGGCGGCGGCGGCGCGATCGTCGCGTCCTCAAAGTAGAACGCGGCGCACGCGGCGGCGGAATCGCGGGCGACACGGAAACCGGCGGAAACCGCCGCGAGGCGAACGAGGTAGCGGTGCCGCGGCACGGTCGGCGTGAACCAGATCGCAGGGCGGTGCCGGCCGAGATGGCGCAGGGCGGCGAGGCGGACGAGCAGCACGCACAGCAGCCAGCCGCCGACTTCGACGGCCAGCGCCCGGTGGAGCGCGGCCGAGTTGCCGGTCGCGCGCAGCGTCACCCGGCCGCCGCGAACCTCGAAGTCGCCGATCCTCAGAGCGGGCGCAACGACGGGTTGACGATGTCGCGCCTGGTCAGGCTGGGATTGCAGAACGAGGTGCCGCCGTCCGGCAGGCCGGCACTGCCGCCCGTCGCCTCGACGACCACGGCCCGGTCGAGCTGATCGTCGAGCGGCATTGCTGTTTCCCTTGACCCGGAGCCGACGCTAATCGTCCCCGCCTGGCAGCGCAATGGCTTGAGCTTGGCGCACGCCAGACCTATGTTGGCGACAGGCGGGTACTGCCCGGTACGAGCACACGGAGCATCCCTGAGGCGATATCACATCCTTGGGCGCTGTCCCTGCGCCGGTCCTGGCCGGACGTACATGGTGCCCACCTGACGTTCATGGCGTCAGAGGATCTTCCGGCAAACGGCCATGGCGGTCCCGCCGACCCCGCCAAACGCGACCTTCGCCGCACGTTCCGGGCCGCGCGCGCGGCCTATGTCGCCGCGCTCGCGCCCGGCGAGCGGGACCTTCTGGAGGCGGCGCTCGCCGACGTCCTCGCGCACCACCTGCCGCCCGACGGGAGGATCGCCGGATACCATGCGATCGGCAGCGAGATCGGCCTGGGCGCGCTCGTCCGCCCCCTGCTGCTGCCGCGCGTCAACCCAGCCGCCCCCCTCTCCTTCCACCGCGGACCCGCCGTCGCGGGGCCGGTCGTCCCCGGGCTGGGCCGCCTCGTCGAGCCGCCCGCCGACGCGCACGCGGCCGATCCGGACATCGTCCTCGTTCCCCTCCTCGCCTGCGATGGTGCCGGCACCCGCCTCGGCCAAGGCGGTGGCCATTATGACCGGACGCTGGCGGCACTTCGCGCGCGTCGACGCATCCTCGCCGTCGGCGTCGGCTGGGACATACAGGCGGTCGACCGCCTGCCGAGCGACCCGTGGGACGCGCCGCTCGACGCGCTGGCGACGCCGTCGGGGTGGCGCGACTTCGCCGTGGGC
>JAFARM010000213.1 GCA_019245455.1 Sphingomonadaceae bacterium
GAGTTGCCGCTGAGGAACAGCGCCACCAGCCCGCCGAAGACGCCGAGCGGCACGACGCCGGCGACCACGGCGACCTCGCGAAAGCGGCCGAACTCGACGACGAGCACGCCGACGATGCCGAAGACCGCGACGGCGATGACCGGGCCCAGGCCACCAAAGCTCTTCTGCGCCTGTTCCGCCTCGCCGCCGACGGCGAAATGGTATCCCGGCGGCAGCGGCAGCTTCGCCAGCGCGGCGAAGACACCGGCGTTGACCTTGGCTGTCAGGAAGCCGGGCTGGACATCGGCGGAGACGTCGATCTCGCGCTGCTGATAGTCGCGGACGATGCGCGGCGGCGCGCTGCCCAGCCGCGGCGCCGCGATCTGCGTCAGCGGGACAGCGCCGCCGTTGGTCGAGGGCACATAGATGCGGTCGAGAACCGAGACCGGCTGCGTTTCGCCCAATGGCAGGCGGACGACGACATTGTAGCTGTCGCCCTCGGCATCGCGGAAGCGTCCGGCCGCCTCGCCGACGAGGGCAAGCCGGACCGTGCGGCGGACGGTCCCCGGCGCGATGCCGAGCAACGCCGCCTTGTCGGCATCGACGTTGAGGTCGAGCCGCGGGCGGTCGACGGCGATCGGATTGCTGACGTCGCGCGTGCCGGGAACGTGGCGCATCACCTGCTCGATCGCGAGCGACAGGCGCTTCAGCTCGCCGAGGTCGGGGCCGCGCAGCTTGGCGACGATCGCCGCATCGACCGGCGGGCCGTTCTGGAACAGCTTGATCGTCACCTGCGCGTCGGCGATGCGGTCGAACGCCGCCCGCAACCGCGCGATCATCGCTGGACTGTGCGCCGGATCCCAGCGGTCCATCACCGCCAGAACGCCGCCAAGGTTGGTCGCCTGGTCGTTGCTCGCCTGATTGTAGTAGATCTGCGGATTGCTGCGGCCGATATTGGCCATGACCGTGCGCACCGCCGGCTCGCGGGCGAGCGCCGCCTCGACGGCGCGCACCGCCCGGTCGGTCTGGACCAGCGCCGCCCCCTCAGGGGCGCGGACCTCGACCAGGAAATACGGTGTTTCGGCCGCGGGGAACAGGCTGCTGCCGATCAGCGGCACCAGGCCGAACGAGGCGACGCACAACAGCATCGCCGCGCCCAGCGCTCGCCACGGGTGGGTCAGCGACCAGTGCAGCGCCGGCGCATACACGCGATGGATCGCCGTCTGGATCGCCTGCAGCGCGCGGTTGCCGTGCGCGTCGCCGTCGCGGGCCAGGACGCGGCTCGCCAGAAACGGCACGATCGTCAGCGACACGAGCAGCGATCCTGCGACGGTGCCGAAAACGGCGATCGGCAGCGAGCGGATGAACTTTCCCGACCCTTCCGGCAGGAAGGCGAGCGGCAGGAAGGCGAGCAGCAGCACGCCGGTGCAGCCGAGCACGGCGACGGCGATCTGACGCGTACCCTCGATCGCTGCCGTCGCGCGGCCCTCACCCTCGCGCAGCCGCCGGGCGATGTTCTCGGTGACGACGATCGAATCGTCGACGAGCAGGCCGAGCGCGATGATGAAGCCGGCGATCGACAGCTGGTTGAGCGTAAATCCGGAGAACGCCAGCACGGCGCAGCCGATCGCCAGACTGAGCGGCACCGACACCATCACCACCAGGCTCGCCCGCAGGCCGAGCGGCAGCAGCGTCAGCAGCACCAGCGCCAGCGCAATGCCGAAGTCGCGCAGCAGCGCGGCGAGTTTGGTGGCGATGTCATGGCTCTGGTCGAAGCCGACTTCGAGCCGAACGTCGGGCGGCAGTTGCGCGCGGAACCCGTTGACCGCCGCCAGCGCCGCCCGTTCGATGTCGAGGACGTTCAGGTTGTCCTTCTGCGTCAGCGTGACGAACACCGCCCGCCGGCCGTCGAAGCGGGTGACGTACGGGCGCTCCTCGTAGCCCCAGCCGACGGAGGCGACATCGCGGACGCGAATGACGCGCTCGCCTTCGGCACGAACCGGCGCGTCGGCAACCTCGGCGATCGAGCGGAAGGCCCCGCCGGCCTCGACGTTGAAGCGCGCATCGCCCGACTGCACCGCGCCCGGCGGCAGATCGGTGCCGCCGGCGCGCAGCGCGTCGGTGATCGCCGACACGGGCAGGCCAAGCTGCGCCAGACGGCCGGGATCGACGGCGACGCGCAGCTCGGGCGTCGGGATGCCCCAGACCCGCGTCTGGCGGACGCCGTCGACCTGGTTCAGCCGTTCGCGCAAATCCTTGGCGATCTTCTCCAGCCGGCGGAACGAGGCGGTGTCGCTGACCAGCGCCAGCTGCAGCACCGCCGCCTCGGTCGTGCGGAACTTCTTGAACTCGATCCTGGTCACGGATGCCGGCAGGTTCTGGCGGATCGCGTTCACCTCGCGGACGACATCGTCGTAATGCTTGTCGGGATCGCTCTGCCAGTCGAACTGGGCGGCGATGATCGCGGTCGAATCGGTCGAGGTCGAGGCGACGTGGCCGAGGTTGTCGAGCCCCTGGACGACGTCCTCGATCGGCTTGGCGACGGTCTGCTCCATGTCGGTCGGGTCGGCACCCGGCTGCGTCACGATGACGAGCACGGTGTTGCCGGTAAAATGCGGATCGACCGACCGCGGGATGGTCAGGAACGCCGAGACGCCGATCGCCGCGAGCAGGCCGAAGGCGACGAGCGTGATCTGCCAGCGACGGACGGCGAAACCAATGATGCCGCCGGTCACGCCGCCAACCGCACCTTCATGCCGTCGCGCAGCCGCTCGACGCCGATGCGCGCGACCCGCTCGCCGGCCGCCAGCCCGCCCGTCACGGCGACGGCACTGTCGCTCACCGCGCCCAGCTGGACGACCCGCGCCGCGACCGTCCCGTCAGGACGATAGACGTAGACGACGCCCTCGTCCGCCCGCGCACCGACCACCGCACTGGCCGGGATTACCACCGGCCCGCCACTCCCCTGCCGCGCCAGCCGTGCGGTGCCGATCAGGCCCGAGCGCAGGCCCGGCCGCGGCGGCAGGCGGAGCTCGACCTGGAACGTGCCGGTGCGGTCGTCGCCTCGCGCCGCGATCTCGCTGACCACCGCCTCAACCGGCGCGGACGACAGGGTCGGCAGGACGACTTCGGCGGGCTGACCGAGGCGGATACCGGCGACCTCGGCGTCGCTCAGCGGCAGGCGCAGGACATAGCCGCTGGCGACCTCGCCCACGGTCAGCACCGGGGCGCCGGCGGCGACCATCTGTCCGGGCTCGGCGGCGCGCTTGAGAACGACGCCCGCTGACGGCGCCGCGATGCGGCCCAGCCGCTCGTCGAACCCGGCCTGCGTCGCCCTGGCGCGCGCCGCCGCCGCCGTCGACTCGGCGCTTTCCAGCCGCGAGCGCGTGACCCAGCCGTCGACGATCAGCGCCGCCATGCGCCGCCGGTCGGCCTCCGCGCGAACGGCTTCGGCCTTGGCCGAAGCGACGGCGGCGTCGAGACTGGTGACGTCGAGCCGGGCGAGCGGCTGCCCGGCGACGACGCGATCGCCTTCGCGGACGGCGATCGCGGCGATGCGGCCGGCCGTCAGGAAACCGAGCTGCGTCTCGCGCTTGAAACGGACGGTTCCTGACACGGCCAGGTCGCTGCGGCTTGCGGCCGGTGCAGCGGTCGCCAGCGCGATGGTGACACGATCGTCGGCCGCCGGCGGCGGCGCGCCGGCTCCGCAGCCGGCGAGTGCCAGCGCCGCCGCCACCCCAAGCCCCCGCATCGGTCGCGTTCCCCTGATGATTTGATTGCGACTCAGGGTGTAGGGCGGAAGCCAGTCGGCGGCAAGCGCACCGGCGCCGCGTCGATCAGGGTCGAAGCGTCCGGTACGACAGATCGGCGGGGTCGCGCCGCCCGCGTGGTCGTTCGGCATCGCCAACGCTCCAGCCAGCGTCCGGCGGCGTCAGCACCCCAGTCGATGACCTCGCCCTGCGCCCTCATCCGCCACGCACGGCCGGGGGGCTGCGGCGCGGCTGAGGAAGCGGGCGCGGCCGATCAGCTCGCGGCAGCTGAAGGCGAGGCCGTGCCTCCCTCACAGCGGCACCGTCGCCATGCCGCCGCCGGCGACGGACGGGCGTGTGCCGGGCTGGGACGGGTTGCAGCAGCGATCGTTGCCCCGACGCGGCGGCGCGTGGGCCGGACGCTCGTCCTCACGCCACGACGGCCGCCGTCATCAGCGCCCGCACGGCGGCGATGGCATCCGCCGCCTTCGCGCCGTCCGAACCACCCGCCTGCGCCATGTCCGGCCGGCCACCGCCCCCCTGCCCGCCGACGGCCGCCGCCGCC
>JAFARM010000265.1 GCA_019245455.1 Sphingomonadaceae bacterium
CGGAGCTCTTCGCCCGCCATGGCGTGACCGTGCACGTGCCACGACGGCCGTACGTGGAGGCGTTGCCCGGCGTGCCGACGATCCGCGTCTTCGAGGCGCTCGCGTGCGGCATCCCGCTGGTGTCGGCGCCGTGGGACGATGCGGAGGGACTGTTCCGCCCGGGCGACTATCTGACGGCGACCGACGGCGCAGCCATGACCCGGCAGCTGACCCGCCTGCGCGACGACCCCGCCCTCGGCGCCGCCACCGCCGCCGCCGGGCTGGAGACGATCCGCGCACGCCACACCTGCGACCACCGCGCCGACGAGCTCATCGCCATCGTCGCCTCGCACCGCATCCCGGCAAGGAACGTCGCATGAGGATCGCCTTCTACGGATCGAGCCTGGTGTCGTCCTACTGGAACGGCGCGGCGACCTACTACCGCGGCATCCTGTCCGAGCTCGCGCGGCGCGGGCACGCGATCACCTTCTACGAGCCCGATGCCTTCGACCGGCAGGCGCACCGCGACATCGACGCGCCCGACTGGTGCCGCTCGGTCGTCTACCCGGCGACCGCCGAAGGTCTGGTGTCGGTGCTTGCCGAGGCGGGCGCGGCCGACGTGGTCGTCAAGGCGAGCGGCGTCGGCGTGTTCGATCGCGAGCTGCTCGAGGGCATCGTCGCCCGCGCGCGCCCGGGGGCGACGAAGATCTTCTGGGACGTCGACGCCGCCGCGACGCTCGACGAGATGCGCGCCGACCCCGGCCACCCGGTACGCGCCGCGCTGCCCGACCTCGACCTCGTCTTGACCTATGGCGGCGGGGCACCCGTGATCGACGCCTACCGCGGCTTCGGCGCGGCGGAGTGCGTGCCCGTTTACAATGCGCTCGATCCGGCGACCCACTTCCCCGTGCCGCCGGACGCGCGGTTCGCCGCCGACCTCGCCTTCCTCGGCAACCGCCTGCCCGACCGCGAGGCGCGCGTGGAGGCGTTCTTCCTGACGCCCGCCGCCGCCCTGCCCGCCCGCCGTTTCCTGATCGGCGGCAACGGCTGGGAGACCAAGGCCATGCCGGCCAACGTCCGCCACCGCGGGCACGTCTACACGGCCGAACACAACGCCTTCAACGCGACGCCGCTCGCCGTCCTCAACGTCGCGCGCGATAGCATGGCCAATGTCGGCTTCTCGCCGGCGACGCGCGTGTTCGAGGCGGCGGGCGCGGCGGCGTGCCTGATCACCGACGCGTGGGAGGGAATCGAGCTGTTCCTGACGCCGGACGAGGAGGTGCTCGTCGCCCGCGACGGGCAGGATGTCGCCGACCATCTCGCCGCGCTCACCCCAGAGCGGGCCAAGGCGATCGGCCAGGCGGCGCTCGCCCGCGTGCTCCGCGAACACACCTATGCGCTCAGGGGCGAGCAGGTTGACACCCTGCTCCGCGCGCGCGCCGAGCGGAGGCAGGCGGCATGAAGCTCGTCGTCTTGGGGCTCAGCCTGTCGTCGTCGTGGGGCAACGGCCATGCCACGACCTTCCGCGCGCTGCTGAAGGCGTTCGCCGAGCGTGGGCACGAGGTGCTGTTCCTCGAACGCGATGTGCCGTGGTACGCCGACAAACGCGACCTGACCGATCCCGGTTGGTGCCGGCTGGCCTTCTACGACAGCGTCGAGGGCCTCGACGGCTGGCGGCGCGAGGTGGCGGGCGCCGACGCGGTGATGGTCGGCAGCTATGTGCCCGACGGGATCGCCGTCGGGACTTGGGTGCAGCGGACGGCGAGCGGAGTCACCGCCTTCTTCGACATCGACACGCCCGTCACGCTGGCGGCGCTGGCGCGGGGCGACTGCGCCTACCTCAGCCCCGACCTCATCCCCGGCTACGACGTGTATCTGTCGTTCACCGGCGGGCCGACGCTCGACCTCCTCGAGCAGCGCTACGGCTCGCCGGCGGCGCGGCCGCTCTACTGCTCGGTCGATCCCGCGCTCTACGCCCCGACCGGTGCGACGAAACGCTGGGACCTGTCATACCTCGGCACCTACAGCCCCGACCGGCAGCCGACGCTCGACCGGCTGCTGCTCGACGTGGCGCGCGCGCTGCCCACCCGCCGCTTCGTCGTCGCCGGGCCGCAGTACCCCGACAGCACCGCCTGGCCGGCGAACGTCGAGCGCATCGACCACCTGCCGCCCGCCGCGCACGCCAGCTTCTACTCAGGCTCGCGCTTCACGCTGAACGTCACGCGCGCCGCCA
>JAFARM010000381.1 GCA_019245455.1 Sphingomonadaceae bacterium
CGAGCGGTCGATGCCCATGTACTTCTTGCCGTACATGCTCTACTCGACCCAAGCGCCATAGGCCTCGATCACCGCGCCGTCGGGATCGGCGGCGAGCTCGACGCCCAGGCTGTGCTTGGCGCGGAACTTGCCGTGGCTCGCGACCGAGTCCTTCGACACGCCGATGACCGTCGTGTCGGCGGCGGCGAAGTCGGCGGCGAGGCCGGTGAAGGCGATCGCCTCGGTCGTGCAGCCGGGCGTGTCGTCCCTGGGGTAGAAGTACAGCACGACCTTGCGCCCCCCGAGCGCGGCCAGGCTGACGCGGCCGGTGTCGGTCGCAAGGTCGAAGGCGGGGGCGGGATCGCCGACGTTCATGGTGTGCCTCCGTGTCGAACACATCCTTCCATGCCTTGACAACGGCGGCCTTGGCCAGCCCCACGGCGGCTTCGGCGGCGGCAAAGTCGGCAGTGCCGAGCGTGTGGGCGAGGAGATCGGCGACGGGTGCGGTGAAGCGCCGCGGCGGCACGCCGGCGACCGCCAGCCGCAGCACGCCGAGGACGCGCGCCAGCGTGTCATAGGCCCCCGTCAGGTCGGGCAGGTGCCCCGCCACGGCCAGCATCGCCAAAGCCGCCCGGAAATCGGGGGTGAAGGCTGTGCCCGTGCGCAGCTGGAGGAAGTGGACGAGGAACTCGAGGTCGACCAGCCCGCCGGGGGCAAGCTTGACGTCCCACACGCCGCCGCCGGGCTTGGCGGCGGCGATGTCGGCGCGCATCGCCAGCACGTCGGCGCGCAGCGCGGCGGGATCGCGCGGGCGGGCGAGGACGCGCGCGATGACGACCTCGACCGCGGCGGCATCCTCCGCCGCGGCGGCGACGACGCGGGCGCGACACAGCGCCATGTGCTCCCACGTCTCGGCCTCGTCCGCCTGGTAGCGCGCGAAGCTGGCGACGCTGACCGCGAGCAGCCCCTTGGCTCCCGACGGCCGCAGGCGCGTGTCGACATCGTACAGTGCGCCCGCCGCCGTCGGCACCGACAGCGCCGCCGTCAGCCGCGTCGCCAGCCGCTGGAAATAGGTCGTCGCGCCGAGCGGCTTCGCGCCGTCGGAAACGGCGTCGTGCGCGCCGGTGAACAGATAGATCAGGTCGAGGTCGCTGGCGTGGGTCAGCGCCCGCCCGCCGAAACGGCCGAGGCCGAGCACGACCAGCCGTCCGCCCGGCACCGTCCCATGGTCGGCAGCGAAGTCGGCGGCAACGGCGTCCATCAGCACCCGCACCCCGGCGTCGGCGACGGCGGAGAGGTCGGCGGCGACGGCGAGCGGGTCGCGCCCCTCGATCAGCTGTGCGCCGAGCTGGAAGCGGCGGTCGGCGGTCCACAGGCGGACGCGGTCGAGGCGCTCCTCGGGTGTCCCCGTCGCCGCCGCGCGCAGTTCGGCGGCCAGCGCGGCGGCGTCGGGCAGGGCGGCGAAGCTGTCGTGCGCCAGCAGCGCGTCGAACAGCGCCGGGCGGCGGGCGAGCGCCTCGGCGAGGACCGGCGCGACGCCGAGCAGCCGGCCGAACAGCGGCAGCAGCTTCGGATTGGCCGCGAGCAGCGCGAAGAACTGCACGCCGGCGGGCAGGTCGGCGAGGAACGTGTCGAGGCGCGCCGCCGCGTGCTGCGGATCGCCCGCCGCCGCCAGCGCGCGCAGCAGCGGGGACAGCACCGCCTCGAACCGCCGCCGCGCCTCCTCGCTGCGGAGCGCCCGGTAGCGACCCGACCGCCAGCGCGCGACGAGCGCGGCGAGGCCGGCGTCGAGCCGTTCGGCCTTGAGCCACGCCGCCAGACCCGCCGCCGTCGCCGGCACGCCCGCGTCCCCGCCGGCATCGGCGATCAGGCGGTCGTAGCGCCCGGCGACGGCGGCGGCGTGGCGCTTCAGGTCGCGCTCGACCACCGCCACCTCGCGCCCGTCGAGTGCCGCCACCGCCCGCCGCGCCGCGACCGTCGTCGGCCAGGCGTGCGTCTGCGCATCGTCCACCATCTGCACGCGGTGCTCGAGCGTCCGCAGGAAGCGGTAAGCGTCGGCCAGCGCCGCCGCGTCATCGGGCGCGATCCGCCCCGCCGCGCCGAGCGCCGCGAGCGCGTCGAGCGTCGCCGGCGCGCGCAGGGCGGCCTCGCGGCCGCCCCAGATCAGCTGGTGGATCTGGGCGAAGAACTCGACCTCGCGGATGCCGCCGCGCCCGCGCTTGAGGTCGAAGCCGGGGCCGACCGTCTGTCCGGCCGCGAAATGGTCGCGGATGCGCAAGGAGACCGCCTGGATGTCGCGGACGGCGGTGTAGTCGAGGCTCCGCCGCCAGACGAACGCCGCAATCGCGTCGAGGAACCCCTGCCCCAGCGCGATGTCGCCGGCGGCGGCGCGGGCGCGGATGAAGGCGGTGCGTTCCCACGTCTCGGCCTCCGACTGATAATAATGCTCGGCCGCCGCGACGCTGAGCGCGATCGGCGTCACCTCGCTCATCGGCCGCAGGCGCAGATCGACGCGGAAGACGGTGCCGCCCGTGGTGTCGGCCATCAGCGCGACGACGCGCCGGGCGATGCGGACGGCGGCGTCGGCGGCGTCCTCGCGCGGGCGGCACGGGATCAGAGCCGGGTCGTAGAGCAGGATCAGGTCAACGTCGGACGAATAGTTGAGCTCGTGCGATCCGAGCTTGCCTAGCGCGATGGCGGCGAAGCCCCGGTTGGCCGCCGCCCGCTCGGCGAGCGCGGCGGCGATCGCGGCATCGAGCGCGGCGTCGGCGAACGCCGACAGCGCCGCCGTCACCCGCTCGAGCGGCCAGCTTCCCGACAGGTCGGCGAGGGCAACGATCAGCGCGACGTCCGCCTTCGCCGCGCGCAGCCGCTCGGCAACCGGAAGCGCGGGGTCGAACGCCATCGCCGCCGTCAGCGTCGCGTCGAAGCCATCGGCGGCGATCCGCGCGACCGTCGCCGGACGGCGACGGATGAGCGCCTTCAGGTAAGGCGACGCGGCCGCGGCGCGGGCGAGGGTGGCGACAAGATCGGTCACGCGCCGACCCTGCCCCACCGCCCGCGCCCCGTCACCCCGCTTGCCGCGCCGGTCGAGGCACGTACCCCCACCCGTCGATGCTGAGCCTGTCGAGGCACATCCCCCCCACCCGATGATGCTGAGCCTGTCGAGGCACATCCCCCCACCCGCTCATGCTGAGCCTGTCGAGGCGTTAACTCCCACCCGCTCATGCTGAGCTTGTCGAAGCACGCTCACACCGTCGTGCGTGCTTCGACAAGCTCAGCATGAGCGGGTGGGGACAGGCTCAGCATGAGCGGGTGGGGACAGGCTCAGCATGAGCGGGGATGGTCAAGCGCAGCAGGACGGGGATTGGGGCAGGGCGGCGACGCATCGGCGGCGACTGGCCAAGCTGGCCGACTCGCGTTAGCCTCGCGGAAAGCGGGGAGGAACGACGATGCCTGCAACACCGAACCAGGGCCCGACCGGCGGCCTGACGCCGCACATCCAGATCAACGACAACCGCGCCGCCGAGGCGATCGACTTCTACAAGGCGGCGTTCGGGGCCGAGGAGATGACGCGGATGCTCGCCGAGGACGGCAGGCGGATCATGCACGCCCACCTCCACGTCAACGGCGCGTCGCTGATGCTCCACGACGACTTCCCCGAGTACCGCGGTCCGGGCGCAACGCCGGAGGGGCCACCGGCGGGCACCGGCCTCCACCTGCAGGTCGACGACGCCGACCGCTGGTTCGACCGCGCC
>JAFARM010000410.1 GCA_019245455.1 Sphingomonadaceae bacterium
TCCTCGATGTTGCGCGCGGCACCGAAGAAGCGCTTCGGCCGCTGCAGCGCATTGGCGTCGACGCCGCCGGTCAGCACCTTGCCGCTCGACGGCACGACCGTGTTGTAGGCGCGCCCAAGGCGCGTGATGTTGTCGAGCAGGATGACGACGTCGCGCTTGTGCTCGACCAGGCGCTTGGCCTTTTCGATGACCATCTCGGCGACCTGGACGTGGCGCGTCGCCGGCTCGTCGAAGGTCGAGCTGATGACCTCGCCCTTCACCGTCCGCTGCATATCGGTGACTTCCTCGGGTCGCTCGTCGATCAGCAGCACGAGCAGATAGACCTCGGGGTGGTTGGTCGAGATCGACCGGGCGATATTCTGCATCATGATCGTCTTGCCGACGCGCGGCGGCGCGACGATCAGGCAGCGCTGCCCCTTACCGAGCGGCGCGACGATGTCGATGACGCGGCTCGACTTGTCCTTGACGGTCGGGTCGAGCGTATCGAGCTTGAGCTTCTCGTCCGGATAGAGCGGCGTCAGATTATCGAAGTTGGTCCGGTGCCGGACGACTTCGGGCTCGTCGAAGTTGATCGCGGTCAGCCTGGTCAGCGCGAAGTACCGCTCGCCGTCCTTGGGTGCGCGGATCTCGCCCTCGAGCGTGTCGCCCGTACGGACGCCGAACTTCCGCACCTGGTTGGGCGAGACATAGATGTCGTCGGGTCCGGCGAGATAGTTCGATTCGGGGCTGCGAAGGAAGCCGAAGCCGTCGTTCATCACTTCGATCGTACCCGTCCCCATGATCGTCGTGCCGTTGTCGGCCTCGGTCTTGAGAATGGCGAACAGGATGTCCTGCTTGCGTAAGGTGGAGGCGTTCTCGACGCCGAGGGCTTCGGCCATGACCACCAGCTCGGCCGGAGTCTTTTTCTTCAAGTCATTGAGATGCATGGAGCTTCTTCAGTAGGGTCACGCACTGTCGCGGTGGGGAACGGCGATGGCGGACAGGAGGAGCGACGCGCCGGGATGGCGGTGCTGGATCAAAACGTAGGCGGCGGTGCGAGCGGGGTCAAGAGCTGCCGTTCCCTAACGCCAACCATGTCATCCCCGCGAAAGCGGAGACCCATCTCCTGCTGTTCGACGCGTGGCGACGACGCGCGTCGCATCTGAATGAAGCTCAGGAGATGGGTCCCCGCTTTCGCGGGGATGACACAATATGTTCAACCCTTCGGCGCCGTGCCCTTGGTCGACGGGTTCGCCGCGATCGTCTTCGGCTTCTTCGCCTTGGGCTTGCGTGCTTCCTTGTTCGACCGCTGTTCGCCGTTGGCCATGGCTTTTCTCCTCGCGTCTAGAAGGGTTTGACGATGACCAGCACAACGATGAGGATCGTCGCCATCGCCGGGACCTCGTTGAGCAGCCTCAGCGTGCGCTCGCCATAGGGGCGCTGCCCCCGCCCGAACTTCGACGCCACCGCCGACGCCCAGCCATGATAGCCCGACAGCAGGACGACGAGGAAGATCTTGGCGTGGAGCCAGCCCTGGCCGGCGAGCCCGTAGCTGACCGCCAGCGTCAGGCCGAGGATCCACACGGCGATCAGCCCTGGCGTCAGGATGATGCGCTTCAGCCGCCGCTCGCGCTCGATCCAGGCAGCGTCCTCCGCCGATCCGACGGGCGACGCCATGTGGTAGACGAGGAAGCGCGGCAGCATGAACAGCCCCGCCATCCAGAAGATGACCGCGACGACGTGCAGCGCCTTGACCCACAGATAGGCGGTCCCCCCGACGTCCATCACGCCTCCCCGCGAACCAGCGCCAGCAGCGCCTCGACGTGTGCGATCGGCGTCTGCTGCAGAATGCCGTGGCCGAGGTTGAGGACGTGCGGCCGCGCGTCGAAGGCGGCGCGGATGCGCGTCACGCTCTCGCGCAGCGCCTCGCCGCCGGCGAGCAAGGCCAGCGGGTCGATATTGCCCTGGACCGGCATCCCCGGCGGCAGCATCGCGTCGGCCCAGGCGGGGTCGACCGTCTCGTCCAATCCGACGGCGTCGATCCCCGTCTCGGCGGCATAGGTCGCGAGCTTCGCCCCGGCACCCTTGGGGAAGCCGATGATCGGCACGTCGGGGTGGCGGACCATCAGGCGGCCGACGATTGCCGCGGTCGGGGCGATGACCCAGCGCTCGAACTCGGCCGGGGCAAGGCTGCCGGCCCAGCTGTCGAACAGCTGCACCGTCTGCGCCCCCGCCTCGATCTGGCCCGACAGATAGTCGACGGTGACGACGACGATGCGGTCGATCAGCGCCTGGAAAGCGCGCGCGTCGCGGTAGGCCAGCGTCCGCGCCTCGCCCTGGTCCTTGCTGCCCTGCCCGGCGACCATGTAGGTCGCGACCGTCCAGGGCGAGCCGGCGAAGCCGATCAGCGCGGTTGCGGGGTCGAGCTCGGCCTTCACCCGCCGCACCGTGTCGTAGATCGGCGTGAAGCGGTCGAGCTGCGGCACCAGCGCGTCAAAGCGGCCGTCGGCGAGCGGCGGCACCAGCCGCGGCCCTTCGCCGACGCCGAAGCTCAGGTCCATGCCCATCGCGTGCGGCACGATCAGGATATCGGAGAACAGGATCGCCGCGTCGAGGCCGAAGCGGCGGATCGGCTGCAGCGTGATCTCGGCGGCGGCTTCGCTGTCATAGACCAGCTCGAGGAAACCGCCCTTCGCCTCGCGCAGCGCGCGATACTCGGGCAGATAGCGCCCCGCCTGGCGCATCAGCCAGACGGGCGGTGGATCGCGCCGCTCGCCCGACAGGACGGCGAGGAGCGGCGGTGGCGGGAGCGGCGCGTGCATCGACCGTACGCAAGCCCGCTTGCCGGGGTGCCGTCAAGCCCCCGCCCGACATGGGCCGACAGCCCTCTTTCTCTCTCCTTTCTCTTGAAGAAGGGTGGGGATGTAGTGCTGTGGATCGTGCGCGTTTCGTGCTTGTCCCGGCGTCGGATCGCGCCGGTGTCGCGGGCAAAGGCGGGTGTTGCCGCGAGTCGATCGACTTATCCCCGAAGTTAACACCAGCCTGGGGGACGCTGTCCCCATGTCGATAGGCTGTGGACAGCGGGGCGCAAAACCGTGACTTGCTGCGCCTGGCCGCAGTCGCTAGGCGTCGCTCCCGTCGTTATCCCCAGACTTGTCGCGATTGAAATAAATCGGTCATGGCGCGCTTGCACCTCCATCTCGTCTCCGACTCGACCGGGGAGACGCTCGAATCGATCGTCAAGGCCGGACTCGGGCGCTTCGAGGGGGCCGACACGATCAAGCATTTCTGGCCGATGGTGCGGTCGGAAGGACACCTCGACCGAGTCGTCGAGGAGATCGCCAAGCGGCCGGGGCTGGTCCTCTACACGCTGGTCAACGGCGCGGTGCGCGACCGGCTCGAGCTGCGCTGCGACCAACTGAGCCTGCCCGCCGTGTCGGTGCTCGACCCGATCATCAACGCGCTCTCCGGCTTTCTCGGCCAGGCGGCGGTGACGCGGCCGGGGCGGCAGCACGTGATGGATGCGGCGTACTTCCGCCGGGTCGATGCGATCACCTTCACCATGGCGCACGACGACGGCGCGGGCGCGGAGAACTGGGAGGAGGCCGATATCGTGCTCGCCGGCGTCTCGCGCAGTTCGAAGACGCCGACGTCGATCTACCTCGCCAACCGCGGCTCCAAGACGGCGAACATCCCGCTGGTGCCGCAGTCGCCGCCGCCGCGGTCGCTGTTCCGCCTGCAGAAGCCGCTGCTCGTCGGGCTGACGACCAGCCCCGAGCGCCTCATCGCCATCCGCCGCAATCGCCTGCTGTCGCTCGGCCAGACCGCCGATACCGCCTATGTCGACACCGACACGGTGTCGGCCGAAGTCGCCTTCGCCCGGCGGCTGTTCGCCGACCACGACGTGCCGGTGATCGACGTCACCCGGCGCTCGATCGAGGAGACGGCGGCGGCGATCATCAACCTGGCGCAGGAGCGCGGCGGCGGCGCGGGGACGGAGGCGTGATCACGCTCGCCTCGACGAGCGCGGCGCGGGCGGCGATGCTGGAGGCGGCCGGGGTGACGTTCACCGCGGTGGCGTCGGGCGTCGACGAGGAGGTGGTCAAGCTCGGCATGGCCGCGGCCAAGGCACCGCCCGACGACGTCGCCGACGCGCTGGCCGAGATCAAGGCGGTGACCGTCTCGCGGCGGCTGCCGGGTTTGGTCCTCGGTGCCGACCAGGTGCTCGTCACCGCCGACGGCACGCTGCTCGACAAGCCCACCGACCGCGCGGTGGCGGAAGCGCAGTTGCGGCAACTCGCCGGGACCGAGCACCGGCTCGAGACGGCGGCGGTCATTGCGGAGGATGGCCGCCCGGTGTGGCGGGCGAACGAGTCGGCGAAGCTGACGATGCGCGCACTGAGCGACGCCTTCGTCGCCGACTATCTCGATCGCGAAGGGGAGGCGGTGCTGGCGTGCGTCGGCTGCTACCGCATCGAGGGGCTGGGCGCGCAGCTGTTCACGCGGGTCGAGGGCGATCCCTTCGTCATCCAGGGCCTGCCACTGCTCGAGGTGCTGGATTACCTGCGGGTGCGCGGGGAGCTGGCGGGATGACCTGGATTTCTCCCTCCCCCCCTGGCGCGCAGCGCCAGAGAGCAGGGAGGGCCGGGGTGGGGGAGTGCGGTCGCTGCCGGGGCGGCGGAGTCTCGCCCGGAAACCCCCACCCCAACCCTCCCCGCTCTCCGATGTTGCGCATCGGGGGGGGAGGGAGACGATGAGGTCCGCCGGCGTCATCGGTTGGCCGGTGGCACATTCGAAGTCGCCGCTGATCCACCGCTTCTGGCTGGGGAAGCTGGGGTTGGATGGCGATTACGGTCGCTTCCCCGTCGCGCCCGAGCGGCTGGGGGAGGCGATCCGCGCGCTTTCGGCGCTGAGCCTGGCGGGGGTGAATGTGACGGTGCCGCACAAGGTCGCGGTGATGGCGCACCTCGACCGGGTCGCGCCCGAGGCGCAGCGGATCGGGGCGGTCAACACGGTCGTCGTCGAACACGGCGGAACGGTCGGCTACAACACCGATGGCAGGGGGTTCCTGGAACCGATAGCCGCCGTCGTGGCGGGGGAAGCGCCGGGCACTGCGGTAATCATCGGCGCCGGCGGCGCGGCACGGGCCGTCGTCGACGCGCTGTGGCACGCCGGGTATACAATCGTCATCGCCAACCGCGACCGTGAGCGTGCGCGGCAGGTGGCCGATGCCGTGGCAGGGGTCCGTTCCGTCGAGATCGCAACGCCGAGCCTGGCGCAGCTCGATACGATGATCCTCGGCGGATCGGCGATGCAGCCTGTCCGTTGGTCGCTACTGGTGAACGCCAGCTCGCTCGGCATGACCGGCGGCGCGCCGTTCACGCCGAACCTGGCTGGTGTAGGTCCCAGCGTCATTATCTACGACCTCGTCTATGCCCCCCTTGAAACCCCCCTCCTCGCTGCGGCCCGCGCCCGCCGGCTGCGGACGATCGACGGCCTCGCCATGCTCATCGGGCAGGCGGCCGCCGCCTTCGAGCTGTTCTTCGGGGCCCCCGCGCCGCGCGAGCACGACGCCGAGCTGCGCGCCCTGCTGACCGCCTAGGCGGAGGCGGTGCGGCCATGCTATCGGCCGGTCGGGGGAGCCGATGACCGACGCACTGACCGTTCGCAAGCTGCGCAAGACGTTCGCGCGCGTCGCCGTCGACGATCTCGACCTGACGGTCCGCGAGGGCGAGCTCTACGCGCTGCTCGGGCCCAACGGCGCGGGCAAGACGACGACGCTCAGGATGGTCGCCGGCCTGCTGCCGCCCGACGCCGGCAGCATCGACATCTGCGGCGTCGACGCGCTTGCCGATCCGCTGGCGGCGAAGGCGATCGTCGCCTGGCTGCCCGACGACCCGCTACTTTACGACAAGTTGACCCCGCTCGAATATCTCGAGTTCGTCGCCGGCCTGTGGGGGATCGCGCCGCCGGTTGCCGCCGGCCGTGCCGAGGCGCTGCTGCGCCAGATCGGCCTGTGGGAGAGCCGCGACGCGCGGGTCGAGACCTTCTCGCGCGGCATGAAGCAGAAGGCGGCGCTCGCCGGGGCGCTGATCCACGAGCCGCGGCTGCTCATCCTCGACGAGCCGCTGACCGGCCTCGACGCCGGCGCGGCGCGGCAGGTCAAGGACCTGCTCCGCACGCGCGTCGCGGCGGGCTGCACCGTCATCCTGACGACGCACATCCTCGAGGTTGCCGAGCGCATGGCCGACCGTATCGGCATCATCCGCGACGGGCGGCTCGTCGCCGAAGGCACGCTCGCCGAGTTGCGGGATGCGCGCGGGGCGGCGGGTGCGAGCCTCGAGGACCTGTTCCTGGCTTTGGCGGAGGCGTGACGCCGAGCCTCCTCTGGCTGCTGCGGCACGAGCTTCGCCTCGCGGTGCGTGGAGTCGCGGGGCACGGGCCGTGGATCAAGCGTATGGGGCCGCGGCTGCTCCTGGCTGCCATTCCGCTCGTCGCCGGGATCGCTTTGGCCGTTGCCAACGCCGGCGGGAGGCAGCCGTCCAGCGAGGCGCTGCTCGATGACCTGGGTGGCCTGATCGCGGCGGCCGTCGTCCTGCTCGGCGTCCTGATGATCTCGACGGCGGCGGCGGCGGTGCTGCGGACCTTCTACGACCGGCACGACCTCGACCTGCTGCTCGCCGCCCCCGTGCCGCCAGCGCGGGTGATGGCGGCGAAGGCGGTCGGGGTCGCCGTCATCGTCGCGACGCCGTTCCTCGTCGTCTTCGCCCCCTATACGATCACGTCGGCGCTGCTCGGGTCGCCGCGCTGGCTCGCCGCCCTCGCCATCGTCCCCATCGACGCGACGCTGGCGACGGCGGCGGCGATGGCGCTGACCGCCGGGCTGTTCGCCGCCATCGGTCCGCGCCGCGCGCGGGTCGCGGTGCAGCTGATCGCCGCCGTCACGGGCGGGTCGATCTTCCTGCTGTCGCAGGTGCAGAGCTTCTCGCCGGAAGGGGCGAAGAGCGCGTTCTCGGTCCTCAGCCACCGCTGGGCGGGGCCGCTCGACGGGCTGGCGCAGGCGGCGGTCGGCAGGCCGCTGCCGCTTCTCGTGCTGGCCGCGCTTGCGGCGCTGGCCTTCCGTGCCGCCGCCG
>JAFARM010000039.1 GCA_019245455.1 Sphingomonadaceae bacterium
CGAAGTCGTCGGGCCGGGCGAGGACGGCGGTGGGCACCTCAACCCTCTCCCGCTTGCGGGAGAGGCGACTCGCGCGCCAGCGCGGCGGGTGAGGGTGTGCCCCAGGCTGGTAATCGGTTACGGCGCTCGATGCCGCGACCTCACACCCTCAGGTCCGCGCCTGCAGGCGCGTCTCTCGCCTCTCCCGCAAGCGGGAGAGGTAGTTTCACCCCTTCCGGAACGGCCCTTCCTCGTCCAGCGCCTCGATCCCCTCGACGACCGCGTCGCGCTCCATCGTCAGGAAATCGGCGACGGCGCGGCGGAAGGCGGGGTCGGGGATGAAGTGGGCGCTGGTGGTCGGCGTCGGGCGGTAGCCGCGCGCGAGCTTGTGCGCCCCCTGCGCGCCGGCCTCGACGCGTGCCCGGCCGTGCGCGATCGCCCAGTCGATCGCCTGGTAGTAGCACAGCTCGAAGTGGAGGAAGGGCACGTCCTCGGTGCAGCCCCAATAGCGACCGTACAGGCAGTCGTCGCCGATCAGGTTGAGCGCGCCGGCGATGTAACGCCCCCCGCGCCGCGCCAGCGCCAGCAGCACGCGGTCGGCCATGCGCTCGCCGAGCAGGCTGAAGAAGCGGCGGGTGAGATACGGCCGGCCCCACTTGCGGCTGCCGGTGTCCTGGTAGAAGACCCAGAAGGCGTCCCAGTGCGCCTCGGTCAGCGCCGCGCCGGTGACGAGCTCGACCTCGATGCCGCCGCCCAATGCCCCCTCGCGCTCCTTGCGGATCGCCTTGCGCTTGCGCGACGACAGCGCGGCGAGGAAGTCATCGAAGGTCGCATAGCCCTCGTTCTGCCAGTGGAACTGCTGGTCGATGCGGATCAGCCAGCCGGCGTCCTCGAACGCCGCGACCTGATCGGGGCGGATGAAGGTCGCGTGCGCGGAGGATAGCTTGTTCTGCACCGTCAGCGCCTCGGCCGCGCCGAGCAGGGCGGGGGCGAGGCTCTCGTCGCGCAGCAGCAGGCGCGGGCCAGTGGCAGGAGTGAAGGGAACGCAGCTCTGCAGCTTGGGATAGTAGCGCCGCCCCGTGCGCGTCCAGGCGTCGGCCCAGCTGTGGTCGAAGACATATTCGCCCTGGCTGTGCGACTTAAGATAGTTGGGCATGATCGCCGCCGGCCGGCCGACGGCATCGTCGATGACGATGTGGACCGGCTGCCACCCCGTGCCAGGGACGGCGCTGCCCGAGTCCTCAAGGCAGGTGAAGAAGGCGTGCGTCAGGAAGGGGTTGCCCGTGCCGGCGCAGGCATCCCACTGGGCGGCGCTGAGGTCCGACGCGGCGGACAGGACTCGGGCGGTGATGGTCGCCGTCATCTCCCTCCCCCCCCGTGAGCGAAGCGAACGGAGAGCGGGGAGGGTCGGGGTGGGGGCCGGCGGCCAGCGAGTGGCGACGGCGTTCCCCCACCCCAGCCCTCCCCGCTCTCTGGCGCTGCGCGCCAGGGGGGGAGGGGGAAGGTCTGCATGGCCGCTATCTAACGCCTGCCGCCGCGCTTTGCAGCCACGGCCGCAGCCCGCGACAGCGCGTCAGTCGCGCACCGCGACGATCGCGTCCACCTCGACCGCGACGCCCAAGGGCAGGGCGGCGACGCCGACCGCGCTCCTCGCGTGACGGCCGACGTCGCCGAAGACCGCGACCATCAGGTCCGACGCGCCGTTCGCCACCTTCGGCTGGTCGGTGAAGTCGGGAGTCGAGTTGACGAAGACGCCGAGTTTGACGACCCGCTCGACCCGGCCGAGGTCGCCCAGCACCGCCTTCATCTGCGCGATCAGGCCGACGCCGCAGCGCTCGGCGATGGCGGCACCTTCCTTGGTCGTCAGCCCCTCGCCCAATCGGCCGCGGATCAGCTGCCCCTCCGTGTCGAACGGGATCTGGCCCGAAATGTGGAGCAGCCCGCCGTGGACGACGCCGGGCACGTAGTTCGCCGCCGGCGCCGCAGCATGGGGCAGGACGATGCCAAGTTCGGCGAGGCGGGTCTCAGGGGTCATGGCGTCACTCCCAGGGCGGATTGCAGGACGGGCAGCGCCGACGGCCAGTCGTCGATGCGCGCGTCGGCGTCGGCGGCGGCCGGGATCAGCGGGTGGAGGCGCGGGTCGGCGACCATGTGCAGGCGGAACACGTGCGGCGCGGCGCGCTTGACCGAGCTGTGGTGCGGCGGCAGGTCGTCGACAAAGGCGGCGCGCGTCGCCCCGTACTCGGCGACCAGCCGCGCGACGGGCATGCCCTTCGGCCCTTGGTTGCAGACGAC